>CAYVXG010000007.1:0-3707 GCA_964455295.1 uncultured Candidatus Peribacteria bacterium | reverse complement strand
TGATTAAGGAAATTCATATTTTCTGATCAATGAGGAGGAGAGTTTTTCATTAATATGATTATATCCTTTAGAGGTTTATTTTGCAAATTAATATATGAAAAAAGCGTCAGATAAACTGACGCTTTTGAAACATAAAAGTTTCAGGGTTTAATTTAACTTTGTAATTCAAATTGTATTTTTGGAGTTTTTTAGGTCCTTGATGAGCTGAAACGCCCCTTTGGAATCTATAATTACTCCTTCTCTTGTTCCTACATATACTTCATCTTTGCAATACTTTAGTAAGTTAAGTATCTCAATAATGAATAAGTAAGGAGCTACCAGTATGAGGTTTCCCTCGTAATTCTTGATCTTTTCGATCGCAATTTCAGGATTAAATCTTTCAGTCAGAACCTGATAATTTCCTAAATCACTTACTGCTTCAGCAGTATAGATGCATTTGTAATTATTAAAACACAGAATATCAAAATTGGTATTCGAGTATTTCAATTTCATTCTTTCTTTAAATACTTTTTTTTCAATTTCTCCCTTTGCGGATAAACCATCTGGAGAACTAAAAAAGTCAGAAAGTAGTACAACAGTTTTCTCTTCCATCTTTCGTTTTTTGGTTTTATAGATATTAATGAACTTTCCGAGGAAGAATTCTTATACATATAAAAATTCATAACTCAAGGCAAGCTTATAGATTTTTTTTGGATCATTTTCTTTTCTTTTTCTTTTCTCTCATTTTCTGGATTGGGATAATTATTAGAGGGTGTGTCAAACTCTGTCGTAGTTAATTTATCCCTTATTTATCGTAATTTATGAAATACTGGCTTCCTTATGTCGTAGTATGTCTAAGTACGGTGCTTATGTATTTTACACCAAATTTAGCAACTTCAGAAGACTTTTCTGATCAACAAAACCTCTCAATTTTTGAAAATTTAAATCTTGATACGGGACTTCAAAATGACTCTGGAGAAAATAGTACAGGAATAATTCAAGATCCCATTCCTCCAATTCTTCAAGAAACTTGAGAAGTAATCACAGATATTCAAACTGGTACTGAAATCCCTCTTCCTAGTACTGGATTACAGTATGGAGATATTCAGATTACTGAAGTATTTCCTTCATCGGGAAATTGTCTTGATGAATTTATAAAGCTTCATTTCTTGGTCGCTTACAAGGGAATAGTGGAGATTTATGGATTGGGGACGAGTACTGCAAGTGTAAAAGTAGGGGTTGATGTAGAAGCATGAGCTGATCTGATTATCGCTGATCAACTGGCAGGCATGATTCCTAGTGATGCTATTCTTCTGGTTCCTACTGTTACTCTTACCAACGGAGGAGAACTACTTAAGGTCATAGTTTCTGGGATGGTACTGGATGAGATAAGATATAGTGGCTTGATAGGAACTCAGTCTCTCACTGTTACTCCGCTGTACAGCGGAGGAGCAGAAAGATTGTTTACTACCAATATTCCTGGTTCTCCTCCTACTACTTGTGCTGTTCTCCCAAGTCCAGTTCAGCTTACAGGAGGACTAGGGCAGTGTGATATCAAATTAAACACTATGACCTATCTTGGAACTGGCTCCTACAGCCTATCTTTTCAAACTGTCTGACAAAGTTTGACAGAATGCGACAATAATGTCCAACTCTCCTGAGAATGGCTTATCAATTGAATTTCTCATCCTATTTCGAATTGTAAGTTAGATTTACAAACTCAGCTATGAGCCAATATCATTGAATTTAAGCTCTACAATGAGGAAGGAAATCTTTCTTGCTATGATCAATTTGTGTTTGCTACAAACTATGATCTCGGAATCGTAAAACAGTATGTAAGTAGTTCTTCAAGTTCTTCAGGTCAATCCTGCGAAGCAAATCCCTCAAATCAAACTGATTGCGGACTTCAATTTCAATGATCAAAACTTGGATTCTTTGCTGGCTATGGTTTCAATTTTGTAGCAGTCCTCAACAATAAACAACTTTCCAATACTCAAAAATCTTATAAGTGCAGTATTGATATGGGAGATGGAAATTTCCTTGATCAGTGCAACCCGCCCATCTATATTTATCAAACTCCCTGAGTTCATACGGTAAGTCTCGATATCATTGATAAAAACACTAATCAGTTGTTGTGTAAAACCAGAACCTTTGTAAATGCACCCATCAAGAAAACTGAAGAGATAGATTGGTACACCTACTGGTATGCTCTCAATACCAAACTTGCTGATTATTGTTCTGCAGTAAGGCTCAATCCTGAAGAACAATATGAGATTGAAGAGGAAAGACCGAGTTGTAATTCACTATCAGTCCAAGAAATGTGTAAGGTATTCGCTTCCACAGGATATCTTGAAGAGATTATTCCAAATAAACAAGTAGAGGATTTAAACTGTGATACTGGAGTGTATGATCTTCGTCTGTATTCTGTTCTCCCAAATCCCAAATGATCTGATAGTGCATTTGAACAGTTTACGCTTTTCAATTCAGGTTTAGACACATTGTCTGACATGTCTAACTATACTGTCGAAGTAGGATCAAAGAGTATTCAGTTAAGTGGTTTTGTGAATTGAGGGAGCACAATTACTTATACAGGAGGATGGTCACTCGTCAATAATGGAATGTGTATCAGTCTTGTTCATAGTTCTTGCGGGATTATCGAAAAACAATGTTATCCCAAAATAAAAGAAGGTGAAGAGTTTATCTTCAACTGACTCTCCTGAGAGAATACAAATAATCAAGTGAGTTGAATCTCTACTAAAGCTCGTATAGCCAAGCTCAATAATAAAATAACTGCTCCCCAATTTAAGACTACAAGCAAAAAGAGTGCGGAACTTAGTTGTACAGAAAAAATTAGTATCGCTAAACAGAAAGAAAAGGTAAAATATGATAAACTCAAACTTTCCAGAGCCAATGACAAAATAAAGTATAAAAATTCCCTCGATCTGCGAACCATCAAAGAACGTATAGCCAGAAACAATCGAACTTTGTACGAAAATATGAATAAACTCATTCTTCAGACCCTGAAAGCAGAACGACCCTCAGTATTGGAACAATCCTCCATCCCTGCGGTCATTCAGTCAGCGTCTTATTTAGAGTCATTGATTAGTTCAGGATATGTCTATACTCTCAAAGATTCACTCAAGCATACTTATAAATACCTCAATAATATTTCCGCCTACCTCAAAAAGAAAGAAAAACCCAAGCCTCTGGATGTATTGTATCCAGGAATAACTGAGTACTTTGAACTTCTCGATCGATACTCTATCAATGTAGATAGTATCAAGAAGCTCAAGAAATAACACCAGAACTTTACCTCTAAATTCAATTGTAGTCATCTCGTTTTTAGTTATTGTTATCAGATTATAATTTAATTTGCAAACAATTAGCCAAACTATGAAAAAGACTACAACTTATATAGTAGGAATAGCATTATTAGTGATGTTGGGAATATCAGGATGTACCTTTCCTCATGGCTCAAATACTGAAACTGTAAATCCTGGTTCTGGTTATTCATTAGAAGACTTAGAAAAACATATCAAAGATGAATCAAGCAAAGATCCTGAAATAGCATATAAAAATGATAAAAATGTAGATAATCTCTATGTTTTGGTAGATTATTTGTTGAGTGATTTTCAATATGAGAAAGCTGGTACTTACTTTGAAGAATTGATTAGTCAAACCAACGATCGAGATAGAGCCAGACTCATGAAAATCCTCATTAATGACCT
>CAYVXG010000006.1:34864-37941 GCA_964455295.1 uncultured Candidatus Peribacteria bacterium | reverse complement strand
TTTGTGATCAAAATGAGCTAAAAAAATCTGATCTGTATCCCGAAATTGTGATTGATAATACCCCCTAATAAGCTCATAAGTTACTACACTATCTGGTCATCCAGAAAATCAAATCACTATTGTTTTATCTGATAGTCATTGGAGGTAGTTTTGGATTGCGGGTGTGAGTTCAAAATTCAAATTTATTATTGAGAAATTAAAATTGATTATTGATTTCACTGGACTAGAGAATTAATAAATTTCTCCAGTTTTATTATGATATCTATTAATAATTTCCATAGCAGCAAGTGTGTCGTGGGCAACATGTTTTTTTGATTCTCAAGTTATAGCTTGAGCTTGCACAGAAGTATAATTTTCATCAATTTTGATGATTTCTAATTCGCTATCCATAATTAATAAAGTTTGTATAAATTTATCTATCTTAGTTCTCATTTCTTCGTTTTTGGGATAACCAACCAATATGAGTTTAGCTTGCTTATGAGCGATTTGACCCATAAGACTGAACCACAAATCTCAATCATTCTCAAGATTGCCCAATGGTAAAGGTACACCTTGATCATTGCAATAAGCTAATCCAAGCTGTTTGGTTCCATAATCTATAGAAATAATATTCACAATAATCTGATCTTATAATATAAATATCTGCTTATTTTATTAATTGGTTAATCTTGTAACGAAACCCGTTGACTATAATTTTTCTTCTGACTATTTCTACTTATTTCTTGTAAAATTAGTCTATATTATTATGTATTAGAAGATTTAATCTAAACCATTTTTCTATGACTCGTATTCTTATCTCAGACCTTGATCAACATTATGAAAAAAAAATAGTATTACAATGATTTTTACATGATTTCAGAAATCTTGGTAAAATAGCCTTCTTAATTCTCAGAGATAGATCTGGACTATGTCAGATTATTTTAGATCAAGCTGAAGAGATTGCAAAACTTGATGGATGTTATACAGGAACGGTAATTGAGGTAGAAGGAATTCCTACAGCTGCTCCTGGAAATAAAAAATTTGGTAAAGAAGTGCAATATGCTACCTTGAATATCCTTGAACCGTGTCATCATGTTCATGGGATTGATATCAGTAAGGAAGATCTTACATTGGAAATGGACACGATGATTGATAATAGAGTAGTAACTTTACGCCATCCTAAGCAACAAGCAATTTTCAAAATATCTGCATTGGTGGAAAGAAGTATCAGAGCTTTCTTTGATGCTCATGACTTTACGCAAATCACGACTCCAAAACTCATTGGGTTTCCTACTGAAGGAGGGGCAGAAGTATTCTCACTAGATTATTTTGAAAAGAAAGCTTACTTAGCTCAAAGCCCTCAGTTCTACAAACAAATGATGGTACCAGTTTTTGAAAGAGTATATGAAATTGGTAAGGCTTATAGAGCGGAGAAAAGTAACAGTACAAGACATGTCACAGAGATTCTTATGCTTGATGTGGAGATGGGATTCATTGATTTTGAATATCTACTTTCCTTCATCGGTACTTTCTTAAATACTGTAATAAATGATGTACGAGATAAAGGATCAGATTATTTAAATTCTCTATGAGCTACAAAACCTTTATTGCCTAAAGTTATACCCCAAATAACAGTAAAAGATTTGCATGAACTGATGTTTAAGGAAACAGGAGAAGATTATAGAAATGAAGGAGATTTAAATTCAGCAGAAGAGAAATTTATCTGCGCTTATAGCGAACAGCACCGAGGATCTCAAGCAGTTATTGTAACAGATTTCCCATGGTCTGAGGCTAAATTTTATCATATTCAGAAAGAGGATAACCCAGAAATAGCTCAGAGAGCAGATTTACTCTTCCGTGGAGTAGAGATTGCTACAGTTCCTATGAGACAAACCAACTATGACAAACTTATTCAACAAATAAAAGATCAAGGTTACGATCCATCAAATCCAGGTCTTACAGACTATCTTGATTCATTCAAATACGGAATGCCTTCAGAAGGTGGATTTGGATTTGGTATTGAAAGATTGGTACAGAAATTGATAGGTTTACAAAATATCAAGGAAGCTACGTTGTTCCCAAGAGATAGAAATAGATTAACTCCTTAAGTTGATTATTTTCGATTACCTCTCCCATGCATAAGCCAAAATGATCCATTCTCATTGTTACTTTGTTTTTATTAATCATTACTTGATTGATAGGACTTATAGTAATGATTTATATTAGGTCTATGCTCGCGTTTACCAATACTTTTCATGATTACCAACAAGCTTTCTACCTTGCAAACGCAGGTCTTGAACTTCAATTGGTCAAAGCTAAAAATCATGGTTTTGGATTTGAGGATAGACAATGATCGGGGAGCACGACAGTTAGCAAAAATCTCAATTGTATTGCAGATACTTGTTATTTCGCCTCTGATCTCAAAACTCACAGTACTGTGGTAGGACAAAAAGAACAAATTAGTTCAAATATCATAGCCTGTACAGACAATGTAGGATATATCACTGATGGAAACAAACTTATTTCCAGTTTATTCTTATTTAGAGATGACCAATCCAATCCTGACACAGAAGGAAAATTAGTTTCCTCAAAGATATATGAGCCTCTCACGAGTTACGAATATATTTCACTCAATGCCTATGGTCTCAATACCTATCAGGTCGCATTACAAGCAACCAATGAAGATGGTGAACCTAGTCAATATGATAAGATTGTGGAGGTAACTAATCAAGAAACAATCAAACTGATTGATTATAGTGACTTTTTTACTAAGGCTTTGGGTGATCCAGCTATTCAACAAATAAGAGTAAAGGTGATTAATGACCTCAAATATTCTGGAACAGTATGTTTTTCTTATCAATGAAATAATAAATTGCCAGGGTTTCATCAAGTTATTAATGCAGTATGAGCTTATCACAATACTCAAGTAAGATTACAAGCCATCCAAACCAATATTCCTGGAGATGAGCAAGATTTGGCAGGAGGGAATATATAATCTGAATTTCCTAAAAACTTGCATTAAAAATATATAATAAGTATAATAGGGTATGGAACTAAATTTCTCACGAGTCGTACACTTTGTAATAAAACTTGATTTC
>CAYVXG010000006.1:23069-34854 GCA_964455295.1 uncultured Candidatus Peribacteria bacterium | reverse complement strand
AAGGTCCAATGGCTCGTCCTAGAATGACTAATAAAGGTGGAAATACATTCTTTTATGATGCTTCATTAGTTTTAACATTTGGAAATATTACCAATTCAGGTACTTCTAAAATTAAAGCTGTAAAAGATAAAATGAGTTTTATGCAGAATCAAGCATATAAACAATCAAGAATAGGATTCTAATTATGAAACATATTAAGACATATGAAAATTCAGCAACAATGGAAAAAATCAAAAGTTCTATTAGTAACTCCGATATTACTCAAAGTGCCTACAATGAAAGACTCGCTGAGCTGATGAGTGCTGTAAGTTATCGATGAATGCTTACCTTTGCGGTAATGATCTTCTTTCAAATGATGGGAATAAATATAGGATTTTTAATAACCTGACTAACATTTGGAATCTGATTTGCTATCAAAGAAATCTTGGGTAATATGTTTGCAGGATTGATGATCTTAACAAATAAAAAATTTTCGATTGGAGACATTGTACAATTTGAAGGAGGATTAAGCTATTTTGGTAAAATTTCAGAAATCAGTATTCGTCATACCATTATTCAGACTTTTGATCATAGAAAAGTTATTGTTCCTAATACTCTTTTGGTAAATAACTTTGTGAAAACCTTTAGTACAGAACAAATTATTAAAGTAAATGTAGATATTGATATAGGATTTCAAGATGACCCCCAAGCAGCCTGTGAAATAATTAGAAACTATCTAAATGAAAAAGATTTTGTATTAGAAAAACAATCTACAAAGGTTATTGTTTCAGGAGTATTTCACTCTGGCTATTCTTTAATGATGTTCTTTTATATGAAGCCAAGAGGAAAACAAGGATTGTTTGTTGCTAAATCTCTTATCAAAAAAGAACTATTAGGATTCTTTGATGCCAAATGACGAAATTATCCTTGGGATCATATTGCTATTACGACTGATAGACTTGATGAGAATCTTATTGATACTTTATCAAGCATGTAATTTCTGAAAACTTCTTATTTTAAATACCCTTTTTTCCATTCATCTCGGTGAATGGATTTTTTTCATTCTGCCTTAATCATCATGTCTTGCAATGCAGGATTCAGATTATATTTCTTATCTATAGCGTGAGATTTTTTATGATTAGAATAGTTATTAAGATTCAATTGGAGGTCTTCGATAATAAACCTTTTATTGTTATGATAAAAGTAAATCTTCGGTCGAAGGTAATAGGCATTATACTTTTTTACGATTTGATCGAGACTATCAGAGAACAGATTCACTTCTCATTGCTCTTTCACTATCTTATGAGTGAACGTCGCATGTGAGTGATCTTGAGGAATGGATGTAAGCTTGTTTTGAGAGTATTGTAAGAGGGTCTGCCTAGTAAATTCTGGACCTTTTTGGGTAAACAAATTGATAAGTTTGAGAGTAGTGATACTTGGATCAAGTGGAATTGATAAACTTGCTATGATATTTCCTTCATCCAGTCCAGCAGACATTTCCATTATGGTAATACCCGTTTTCTTATCTCCATTGAGGAGGGAAGTTTGAAGGGGACTAGCGCCTCTATACTGAGGAAGGAGGGAACCATGGATATTAATCGCTGCAATCTTTGGGATATCTAAAATAGTCTGAGGAATGATTTTTCCATAGGCAATCACTACCAAATAGTCTGGAGCGAGATTTTTAAGCCAACTATGAAATTTTTTAGCTTTACCCGGATATTGTTTACTCTTGAGTTTGAGAGTTTGTGGAGTCACAATATTTGCTTTGTCTCCTAGAAGTTCGAGAGCTTTAGTCTTTACAATATTTGCTTGCATCTTCATTCCTCTACCAGAGCTTTGATCAGGTTGTGTAACTACTCCGACTATATTAAAATCTTTATGAAGTTCCTCCATGAATGGAATTCCAATTGGAGCAGAAGAAAAGAATACTACTTTGAGTTTGGTAGACTTTGGATTTTTAGGAACAGGATCGAAGATAATACCATGACCAGCTGTACAGTTGCTTACTCTATCCATAATAGGAATGATAGATTTTGCAAAACCTCGTTCTTGAAGATGTTCTACAGCGTATTGTGAGCAGTGTGGTTCGTGTCTGCATACTTTTCATTTTAACCAAAAACGTGGTAAACCCTTATCAGGAGAAAGGGTATATTGATATATCTTAATGAGATAAATCGCCAGAGTGGTGAAAAATTTGTTGATCATGGAATACATGAATTATAGTGGTATATCTTTAAAATAACCTAATTTCTCATATTTTTCAACTCTTTCCATATACTCAATTATTTTTTTTAACAAATCATTGGATAAGGGAATGTCCTTTATTCTGCTATCCTCTTTACATCTTTCATAAATTATTTTACTATCAATGAAGTTATAGATGACGGGTAATTGGTGTCAATTTTCATAAAAGGTTACAAAGGCTTTTTTGAATTTACTTGAGGATACTTCAGAAAGATTAATATCTTGTTCGATCTTTACTAACTTATCTACCACACTAAGGTTAGGTACTAATCTAGCAAGGTTTAGGCTATATTTCAAATCTTCTTCATTTCTAATTCCTCTCACAATACCTTTTGAGTTACCAAAAATTTCAAATAATTCTTCTTTAGTTTTTGGTATTACTATATTTTCCTTAATATCTATTAATTCTTGATAGATAAAGTCTTTAGTAAGTTGTTTTTCTTCTATATTGTAGATTAATTTTGAAATTAAGATATCTTTATATCTTTGATCAATATCTAAAAGTCCTTTATCTTTTAAGGGATTTTTAAATAAAAGTAGTTTAAAATTATCACCATACAGAGCTTTTCATTTTTTTTCAATATTATAATGACCTTGGTGATAAGGATCTCAACTAATTGGATATACAACAATTTGATTTATCATTATTCTAATTGATTCAATTATAAATCCATAATAAATTAATCACTTTCACCAGTTCATAAAACACCTTTTTGTGCAGCGATAATACAGGCATCGATGAGTGGACCGATATTTCCTAGAAGAATATTTGGAAGATTTGACCAAGATTGTTTGATACGATGGTCAGTGACGCGATCTTGAGGATAGTTATAAGTTTTGATTTTTTCTGATCTCTCACCAGTTCCTATTTGAGCTCATCTTGCAGCTTTTTCTGCATCTTGAGTTTTTTGTTGTTCAATTTGATAGAGTCTTGATCTCAGTACTGTCCATGCTTTTTCTTTATTTTGCATTTGAGATTTACTGTCTCCGATAGTTACAATAAGTCCTGAAGGAATATGTCTTAGTCTTACTCCAGTTTGATTTTTATTAGCGTTTTGACCTCATGCGGAACTTGCTGCATAAGTATCCATTTCTACTTCATTAGGATTGATTTGGAAATCTACTTCTTCTGCTTCTGGCATGATTGCTACTGTAACGGTAGAAGTATGTACTCTTCACTGAGATTCAGTTTCTGGGATTCTTTGCACTCTATGCACTCCTGACTCAAATTTCATTCTCGAATATACTCTGTCTCAGCTTATTTTCATAATTATTAATTTCACTCCACCAATATCAGATAATTGTTGGTCCATAATTTCATACTTCCAACCCATTTGATCTGCATATAGACAATAACATTTAAATAAAGCTGCTCCAAATAATCCAGCTTCATCTCCTCCTGCTGCTGGTCTAATTTCCACAAAACAATCCTTGTCATCATTGGGATCTTTGGGTAACATCTCTTCTGTAAGTTCTTCTTCAAGAGAGGATAATTTATGAGCAGATTCTGTGAGTTGAGCTTTTGCTAACTCTATCATATCTGGATCTGTTTCGGATTCCAAAATCTGCTTTGCTTCATTATTTTCATTGAAAGCAGAAATATATTTTACACTTAAATCATATAATTTTTTATCACGATTGAGTTGACGATTTACTTTGGTAAGTTCTTTGATATTTGAAGTTATTTCAGAATCATACAGTTTTTCTTGCACTGCTAAATATTCAGCTATAATTTGATTACATTTATCTGCTAGCATTGTGGGGGAGTATTTAATCTAAAAATAATCTATCCGACTTATATAAGAAATAAGAAAGAAAAAAGTATCATACTATAACAAAAATAAAGCCAATTGCTACGGAAGATTGAAGAAAATAGTTGTACAAACTGTGAGATGTTATTCCTAGTATTACAAAAAAGATTCCATAGAGATATTTTTTTGATGTTTGAGTATTTTTTATAAACTGATAAATTCCGAATCCAATACAGCCTGTAAATAAGGCATGTAAGATGCTATTACTGAGAAGTCTCATAAGACTAATTTGCAATACGTTCTGATCGATCAGATAATAAATATAGATAATATTCTCAATTACTGCAAACCCAATGCCTGCTAAGACAGCAGTAACTATATGATCGCTTGCCAACACATGTTTGTTTGTAACTTCGCTGGTGAGTGTCTTCGTAGATTCTTCGATCAATACCTTAGAAATTAATGCTTGGATACTAGTAAAACGGATTATTCCCAAAGCACTCAATGCGGAAATAAATCCTTGAGTGATAAGAACTTTGATAGTAATTTTAGTGTGAAATAATTCTTTATATAGCCGAATCCGCTGAAAAAATGTTTCCAATAATGACTAGCAAAATAGTAAGAAGTGTTGTTCGCATGGAAGTTTAATTTTAATAATTTCACTCTTGGAATTTATTGAGTTCCGCTTTTACTTTAAGATTCATTGGCTCTATTACATTCATCTTAAGAAGAGTCTTGTAGTAGAGTTTTATATTATCTGTTTCTTTATAGAGCTTTCCTAATATCTCCATGTATTCAAATTTGTTAGGTCTCAAATCTACTGCTTTTTCCATAAGTTCTATGGATTCATCAATCTTCTCTAAGTTGTATTTTACTTCAGCAAGCACTTGGTAATATTTAGGATTTTCTGGTTTGAGATCTTTAGCTTTTCCAAGTAAAAATTCGGCTATTTGTATATCTCCCAATTCCAGATTGATAATACCTAATTTAAACAAAGCTCAATCATTGAGCGCATCTTGAAGATGAAGTTTTTTGTAAATTGTTTGAGCTTTTTTGAAATCTTTGGTATCTATATAATAGTCTCCCAATAAAGTATTAAAATAAATATCTTCTGGGAAATCTATAGTTGCTTCGATAAGTTTTTTTTCATATTCAACAGACATTCCTCTTTTTCCAAGGTGTTCTATTTCTCATTTTAAGGTTTCAAATTGAGTTTTTTGTTTATTGATGGTTTCTATATTGGTGTTAGTATTATATATTTCAGGAGTAATCATGAGTGTTTCATTGGATGTTGTAGCTGCTTCATTTTCACTTTTTTCTATGTCAATGATAGACAGTAAATCAACTTCTATTGTGATCTCATTATTCTGTGTTTCTTGAGTTTCTTCTTCTTCGTTAATTTTAGCTTCTTCCGCTAATCTAAATTCTTCAATAAGAGGGTCAATTTCCTCTTCTGTTCCTCTTTCGATTTTTTCATTACTCTGTGTTTCTTGAGTTTCTTCTTCATTTTCTATCTCTCTTTCTAGTTCTTCGATTCTATCCGTGAATCTTGCTTCCTCTTCATTTTCAATTTCTGTTTGTTGTAATAATTTTTGAACAAGGCTATCAGCTTCAGGATTTAGAATACCTTCTTCTCATTGTTCAAGGTCAGCTTCTTCAGCGTTTTCTTCTTCTTCGTGCGTACCCAATATTTCTTTTTGTTTGTTAGTCAGCAAAGTGTCAGTCTTTTTATAGACCACAATTATAATCCATATAAGGCTTCAAAATCCAGTAAGAAGCCAAACATATCATTCATATGGTAAAAGATTTGCAATAATTTCTCTCATAATTTAATAAGGTATTAGAACATATAAAATTAATTCTAATATATGTTTAATTCACTAAAAAAGTCAAATTTTGTTATCATTATTTTTTGTTTTAGTATCATTTTTCTTATTTTCTCTTCCTAATGCAATAAATTCCTCCTCGTTAAAGTTAAATTGTTTTCCGTCTATAAAGAATTCACCAAATTTATAGAGATAAAGTAATACTCCTAATGTCATTTTCACATCTCATTTACAGTAGTCTTTTACTTTTTTAAGAGAGCTTTTGTTTCCAGTGCTAATCCAGTCTTTGAGTAACTCTACTCATTCCATACCTCCTCCTGTAAGAGTCTTTTGTAAGCCAATAAGAGCACTAGCAATTTTATTGAGCCCCATTCTTTTGTTGGTCAGATTTCGTAAATAATAAAAAATATCAATAGTTTTGTCATTGAGTTTATCTATAATATCTTGTCCATAACCTGCATTGTAAGCAATAACTATATTATCAAATCCTATGTTATTAAAGCCGATAATATATCCATCAAAATCTAACAAGTAATCTACATATTTTTTTATTGATTCTTTATCGACATATTTAAACTGTTTATCAAATGCTTCTGTAGACTCTGATGAAGTCATAGTATACCCTAATTCAAAAGCTAAACCCTTTAAACTTGCTGTTGCATAGAGTGTTTCTATATCATATACCACATAAGGTTTATTATTTATAGTTCTATATTTTTCTTCTTGATACTCTTGAAAGAGTACGTCTAAGACACTATCTCCCTTTATGTGACTATTCTTTGTTTTTAAGAAGGAATTAATTTTTCTAATAGTCTCTGGATCTACTACTAGCTCTATTTTTTCTTTTTCATCACTAAAAACATAAGTAATTTTGTCGCCATTTTCATGTTTGGAAAATCTGAATATCGCTTCTGAACCTTCTCGATAATACGTTTCATCGCCAAAAGTAAATTGGTTCTTGAGAAAATCCTGAAGTTGTCGTACATTTTCTTGTTTAAGAATCTTTTTTAAGTTATAAAAAAAACCTCCTCAGAAAGCTTGTAGTTGTTCGTAGTCATAACGCTTGTACATCAGTTTATTCTTCAATTATAAATAACAAGATAATATTATTACACATCTGTAAGATTGCAGTTTTGTAACGGTTGATCAATCTTTTTGAGTATATCAGTTGTATCATTGCTGGCTTTTTGTATAGTTTCACTAATTTCATCGAGACTGTTTTTAGTATTGAGATTGATTGATTCTGCGATTTTTCTTGATACATTGGTCTGAACACTTGAGAGAGTGGCATCCTGCATATTGAGTTCACTTTGAATATAGGAAGTAACTTGATTTTTACAATTAATGAGTTTTTGATCAATAATAGATGTCGTAGTTCCTCCTTTTACAATACTTACTTGACTATTAAAATATAATCCTCTTGCAAGATCACATAGAGCATTATATTTTGCAAATAAGCCAGTAGATCATTCATATATTCAAAAACTTTTTGCTTTTGATATATTATAATAATGAGAGTAAGGTGTCTTGGATTGTCGAAGTGCCTCAATTTCTGCTTGAAGACTTTTAGGAATGCTGTTTACTTTATCATCATTTGATGCAGCAATAGATTTTTTATAAACTTCTTGCAGGAGTAATCCTGAAGGATCACTTGTTAAACCTATTGTCTCCGCTTTTCATTGTAACTTTTTAAGTCCAACATCCACAAGATGATCAAACAAATAAGTGGAGTTGAGGACAGTGCTATCAGCTTTATTTGGAGGACAGTTTGTTTTTAAATTAGCATAGGATTTGAGTATATCATCTCTGGTAAAAAATCAAAAACTTTGAGGGATACTAGAGCTTTCATGAATCAAAAGATTACAATCATTATTTATTTGACTTTGACCAAATATTTGTTGAATACCTAAAAACAAAAGCACGGCGCTACTGAGTCAGATTATTAAATATTTTTTAGAATTTATTTTCATGACAGGGACTGTTGAAAAAATGAATGAATACTTGCTATCAGAGTAGGATAATCTCAGATAGTTGCTACGCTTCTTTTAAATTCATTACATCCCGCTATACCATTAACGTATCGGAATAAGTGTTTTCTAAATTCTATAAGAGAGAACCATTTTTCTTTTACAATATTCCCATCTTCAATTTTTTTAGCTATATCTTCAAGTTGTTGAGTAGTAGGTTGAATTAAAGTATTACTTTTTTCGTTAAAAGATGATTCATTCTGGAAGTAGTATTCATTTGCTAAGTTAAGATGAAAATGATAAACACAAAGTTCATATATTTCTTCAATTTCTGGTGCATAACTTACTAATGACCAAGGATTACACATCGCAGCTTGACCCAACATAACGCCATCAACTCCATCAGATCCTATATATCATAATCAATCTTTCGCTGATTTCAATCCTCCATTTCAGATTACTTTAATATGGCCAAGTCCACGTTTGGAGAGCTCTTTTTTAACTCTGATAATATAGTCCCAATCTACGTTACCATTGTGAGATTGCTTATAGGTACGACCATGGATAGTAATCATATGACAATAGGGTGCCGCATTCATAATAAACTCAAATTGTTCTTCAGTATCTTCTTCTGTTAAACCTCTACGGGTCTTGATAGAGAAGGGTTTTTCGATAGCTTTTGAAATTTTTTTAATAATCTGAAGAGTTTTGGGGCGACATTTAAGCATTCCAGAACCTGCTTCGCAAGCCATTATCTTAGGACTCGGACATCCAATATTGAGTTCTATTCCATAGAAACTATCAGAATATTTTTTATCTATATCAATAGCAGTTTGTAGAAGATTATTGTGATCTCCTCCGTAGATCTGTGCAATAGTAAGAGCAGAATTTTGGGTAGTAAGAAGATGTCTACTGAGTTTAGAAGGATTACGAACATATCATTCCACTGACATAAATTCAGTAAATCTGTAAAAATCATAGCTATCTTTAAATTCATTTTTTGGATTATCCCAAACTTTTTGGCATACAGTTCTGTAAGCATTATTAGTAATTCAATCCATAGGGGCTAGAGCTATTATTGGTTTTTCCATTGATTTGTTTGTATTGTAAGTAGGAAAACTATCGGAAATAGATATCATCAATTCTACTCTTATTAGTATTAATAATTCGTGGTCCAGTTCCTACCAATCTTGTCCCACTTTTTGGTATGAAAGTAGTAACTCCACTAGCAGAAGGTAGAGGAGAGATGGTACTTGGTTTTACTTCTGGTAAAGTAGGTTTGATGTATCCAAGCTGGATAGCTACATATTCTTTGAGATTTGGTAAAAGTTTATATAAATTTTCTCCTGGACAGGCTGTATTTCCTACATCTGTATGTCAGACAATACTATCTAAAATAAGATCGCGTATATAGGGACTTGGTAGTTTTGCATCAAATTTATGATAGGTTACATCTACATAAGGATTGATTTTATACTTGTGCGCAACTGCTACTAGAATATTTTGGAGTGAGGTAATCTGTTCTTTGGTAGGTTCTTCTATTTCAAAGTTCCCCATCAATGCTATGCCTACTGATTCAGAATTATTCCAACTTGCGTGAGCTCCTATTGCATCAGGTCATCAAGCCCTACCATCATAGATTTTTCCTGAAGGTCCGATAATATAATTATATCCTATATCTCCCCAAGCGTTTGAGAAAGTGTGGTATTTATAAATTGCTTGTAAAACCTTTTGTTCATCTTCTGTAGTTTTTATTTTTACCAAGGATTCAGCAGTGTGATGTATAATAATTTTTTTCTTCTTAGTTTTAGTACTAATAGGCCATTTTAACCAAGAACCTTTGCTATCTTTTTTTTCTACTTTCTCCACTTTATATTCTTGAGGATAATTTTTTACTACATACGCTTCTGCAACTTGAACTTTCCTCTCAGCTTCTGTTTGTTTACTTGGCTTATATTCTACCGTATTATCTACGGGTTTGGGAGTATATACCCTCCATGACTCATCCGCTCCTCGTAATTTACGTGCAGTTATAGCTAAATTATCTAAAATATAAGAGCTCGCATAGCTAAAAATACTTCAGCAAATAAGCAGACTGAGAGAAAGTCCGAGTACTGTTTTGAATAAAGAGCTTGTAGTTTTTTTGGAAATTTGATTTTTTAGAGAGCTTTTCATATAATTTATAGTAATCTAATTAAATCTTATATTCTAAAGAGCAGTATAAGAAAAAAAAATTCTTTTCCAACAGTATATTGGAAATTGATATCGCCAATTTACTAAAAATGCTGATGATATAACTAATAGTTATAGTATCTTATATATTTGTCAATACTGACAATGATTTTTATGAAGAAGTAAATCAACGGATGTCTGTTAGAGTAGTTTTTTGTATCATTATCTTGTAATATAATTTTTTCTGTGTATTATGATTGAAGCTAACTAGCCATAGGTCACTCCACACAGGAATCCTGCTAATTGGTTAAAGGTGGTATTCCATCAAAACGAATATAATTATCACACTCGTGATGATGTATTCACTTTATATTATGGGAAGGAGATTTGCATTTTATATGAATGATTTTTGAAAACGTGTTGTATGTTGTTTAATTAAATAATAATGATAACGCATTTTCAAAAGCCGTTCACGGCCTGCTCCTTCCTGTAATTCTCTTACATGAAGGAGAGGATTATCCCCTCCTTTTTTCTTTGTCTAAAATCACTTCTTTAATAAATATTATCTTAAACCCTGAAGATAATAAACTTACTTAAAACTCCTTGTCAATTTTTTTTTCTTTAGTTCAGTATTCATTATTGTAACTATTGTTATAAAGATTATCTAATAAGGTTTTTTTATTTGTAATTGATCTATGTTAAAGTATTCGTGATTTTTTACATCTTTCTTTTCTAGAAAATGATCTTGGCTTTTAGGAGTCTGATTATTTTTTTTCTTATTATGATTATTTATACCTGCACTTACAGGAGGATATATACAATGAAGTATCTATGATTCTGACGATCAATTGCGCAAAGAAGATTATCGTTTCTATTGGTCCAATGGAACAGTTACAGATAAATATGTCTTAACGATACCATTGCGTCTTACAACTAATAGAATATTTCAAATATACCCAAATGATTGTATAAGAAATGTTATTATTAATCATAAACCGTTTACAGGCTTGCAAGGAGATTTATGTAATGCATGGAAAGGGGTAACAATAGATGCAAAAGATTTACTTATTCTAGGAGACAATATCATACAAGTTGAAGTTCAAGAAAAACAATATAAAAGATCCTTTTATATTAAACCTTCAGTATCAGATTCTGTAAGGATGTGGAGTTTTATTGGTATTGGAATAGGATGGTTTTGTATTCTGGTATTCTGGTTTTCAAGATATTTTGTGCGAGAGAATAAAAAACATGGAAGAATAATATTGGGAATGTTTGCACTTATGTTTGCACTGGCTTTAGGGTATATGATCAATTCAGAATTATTTAAATGGTCTGCAGATATTACAGGACATCTTGATTATATAAAACTCTTACTGAGAGGGGAACGAATTCCCATTTCAGATGCCTGTCGACAATGTTATCATCCCAATCCCTATTATCGATTTTCAAACTTTGTATACAGATTTGGAGCGATAATCTGACGGATGGAGCCTTTTGAGCTGATTAGAGTAGTAACTTGGATGGGGTGGTGGATTGGTATTGGCTTTGCGAGCAGATTTCTTTATCTTTTGTTATATAATAAAAAAACAAGAATAACTCAAAATTCACGAATATTTTTTATTGCATTAGCTTTGTTTTATTTCTGGCCCTTGCAGTTTTATTTTTCAGCAAAGATCAGTAACGATATTTTCCACTACGTGTGTACTTACATTGCTTTGTATTTTGCACTCAATGCCTGGATGAACTCAGGAGGAAAAGATGACAAGAAACTATGACATTTTACTCTTCTTGCCTTTGGCTGGAATATGATAGGAATATTTATGAAATCAAATAGTATTATACG
>CAYVXG010000006.1:15915-23059 GCA_964455295.1 uncultured Candidatus Peribacteria bacterium | reverse complement strand
GCTATGATTAGAATGTTTAATTATGAAATAACCGAAAAAATCAAATAGTATTATACGATTTCCTATTATGCTAGTTCCCTTACTCGTAAGATTCTTTAAAGGCTCTTTCTTCCCGAATCTAATTACTTTCAAAAAACTCTTACTTAGATTATTATTACTATGAATAATCGGAATTGCAGGAATACTGGGTCTCAGTGCACTCAAAGGTGTACATGGGATTGTGGATAACGCAGATAGGCTCCAAAGCGGTACAGAACTTGATAACATCCCTCTTTCGGAAGCTTTCTTTACTTTCTATCCGAGCGAATTTATTAAAGAAAAATTCCTACGAGTAAATGATACCAATAGATCCTATAAATCATTCTGGAATATATTCTTGAAAAGTATGATTATTGGTGAAAATATTGAAACGAAGAATAAACATACTTATTTCTACTTGATGACTATCCCTGGACTTTTACTTATTCTATGTATGTTTCTAAATCTGATCAATCTAAGAAGAAAAGAACTTTTTATGTGAGTAGGGATTCTGATTCCATTTACAGCTATGATGATTTACAGAGGAATATATCCACTTGCTCCAAGTATGCACTTTAGATATGTGCATCCTGTATTAATTTTTGTTATCTATTTTATAATTTACTGATTTATAGACTTAAAACAAAAACAAGATATAAGACTAAAACATATTGTTTTATTGTTAGCAATAGTTGTATTCATTTCGTATGGTATTTATTTTTCTCTACCTCCCTATTTTTAGATTATAAATTATAATAAATATATGAAAGAGCAAATACTTATAATCTGAGCAGGGCCTGCTGGTCTTACTTTGGGATATGAATTATTATCGAGAGCTTCGGATAAATATGAAGTGATTATTATCGAGAAAGATATCATAGTCTGAGGATTAGCACAAACTTACAATCATAAAGGTAATCGTATAGATATAGGCGGACATAGATTTTTCAGTAAAAATAAAAGAGTAATGGATCGATGGTTTTCTCAAATGCCACTTCAGGGCGTATGAGCATCAGACTATAAATTACTTGGTATAGAATGTGAAGTCAATCCTGGTGGTCCAGATCCTGATAAAGAAGATTTTGTAATGCTTGCCAGAAGAAGATTATCGAGAATATTTTGGGATAGAAAGTTTTTTGATTATCCGCTTTCTATTACACGAGACACTTTGTCAAAGTTTTGATTTGTGGATTTGTTCCTGTGTTGATGTTCTTATATAATTGCTAAATTCAGAAAATATGATATGTCGAACTTAGAAGGATTTTATAAATCAAGATTTGGTACGAGACTCTATCATAGATTTTTTGATGCCTATACTTTTAAGGTATGGGGAAAGCCAGCCTCACAAATTAGTTCAGCACGATGAGCTCAGAGAGTAAAGGGACTCAATCTTGCTAAGGCGGTACGAGATTATTTTAAAAAAATTATCATCTGAGATAAACAGTCGACTAATACTGAGACAAGTTTGATTGGTAAATTTTATTATCCAAAACTTGGACCAGGACAGATGCGAGAAGTAGTCAGTGAAAAGATAAAAGAGTTGGGAGGAATAATATTACTTGAAACAGATTTTTTGGAATCTCATATTAGTAATAAAAATGGCAAGATGAGTATTGATAGTATTTCTTATTCTGAAAAAGGTGTCACTAAAACTTTAAGTCCAGATCTTATAGTTTCCACTGCTCCTATCAAATATCTCCTCAATACGATGAAAGGTGCGGATACGAATATACAATACCTTGGTGATAAACTTGAATATAGGGACTTTATAACTGTAGGAATATTAGCCAATAAGCTGCTTGTTTCCAATACTTCAAACTATAAGACAATAGGAAATATTATTCCTGATAATCGAATCTATATTCATGATGTAGGAACTATAGTAGGAAGAATACAAATTTTCAATAACTGGTCACCCTACATGGTTGCAGATCCCAAAAATATCTGGATTGGACTTGAGTATTTCTGCAGTAAGGGAGATGAGATCTGGAATAAATCTGACGAAGAATTAATCCAACTTGGGGTGGAGGAACTTGTTAAGATGGAATTACTTGACAAGAAAGATCTTCTTGATGGGGTGGTGCGCAGGATGGAAAATACTTATCCTTGTTACTTTGGTGAAGGATATGAGAAGTTTGATTCTTTAAAGGATTACTTGGATGGTGTGAGTAATTTGTTCTGTATAGGAAGAAATGGTGCACATAGATACAATAACCAAGATCATAGCATGCTTTCAGCAATGAGACTAGCAGATATGCTGATTGAGAATAATATATATAGATCTGAACTTTGGAACATTAATATGGAGGAAGAATATCAAGAAGAGTTGTCAGACAAGTCAGACAAATAATACTTATATATCTATTATTATAAATATAAAAATACTAAGTGATAAATAATCATATTATGTCAAATAATTCTTTCTATTAAATACACCTAAAGTACTTGAAAAGGCTTGTCATGCGATAACTAATAGTTATCACGGAAGAGATATGTTTTGTGTTCCTAATCTGTTTTAAGTTTGTATATTACAAGCCTTGTAGAGATATGATTCTTATGAATATAACAAGTTTTATTTTATTGATTCCTGGATGCGAATGATCAAGATAAAAAAATTACTTTCAATAGTACTTACTATTACTTTAATTGCCGACTTCCTTGTAAGCTGAGTAGTTACTCAACTCTTTCCACTCTTACCTTCGGTTAATTCTTCTGAAAGTAGTGTAGAACTAGTAGCATATGCCCAAGGTCAGGATACCTATGTTCCAGTATTATCTCCAGCAAGAGGAGTGTTTAAAGGTGGTCTTACAGGTACTAATACTGAGTATTGTGTAAGTATGGGAGTAGATGAACCTGAATCTTGTTATGCAAAAACGGGAGATATAATAAAATATCTTATAGAGGTGAACTTATCGGGTAAGGATACACAAACTTTTGGAACTCCTACGGCTGGAATTTCTGTTACTGATCATGTAGGAGAATGAATTTGTATCACTACAGTAGATAATCCTTTTGGTAGTGAAGATCGAGAAGATTCTTGTGAAGGGCAAGATATCACTTTAGAGTATACAGAAGATTTACAAGAATCTGAAAATAAAACTGTAGAAGGTGATGGAGGATTTGATATAATTAATACTCCTACAGTTATTACCGAGGGACTTAACAATGATCAAGGTTCTGAGCAAGATAAAATCTATGGGTATAATAATGGAGGGACTTTAAAAGTATGGTATCTTACTCGTAATGGTCAAAGTAAACAATACCAATTTAATGGTATTACTCGAGACGCAAGTGATTTGGGGCCATCAAATACTCCTGCTTCGACCAACGCAATTGGAGGAAATCATAATCTTACAAAAGCATGTATTGGAAAAAATGCAATTTTCGGACAAAACGATTCTACGATTGAATGTTTTTTTCCTGATGTTAATCAGATAAGTTTACAAATGATTAATTATCCAGTAGTGTTAGATATTGAAGTAACAGATGCAGGGACTGTAGTAGCGATAGTAACTGATACCAATGGAAATAACTTCAAGTGTGATGATGCTTCTAACCTTAGTTCATGTCAAGCAGTTTCAAGCGATAGAATTTATATTGATAGTGCGGATACTGCACAATCCACTTCTGCTTATCAATTTTATGAACATTTTAATCACACCATAGAAATAGATAATGATAAAGTCGCTTCAAGTACTTATCCTGAGCAAGATAGTCCAGCGAGATCAGTAGGACTTGGAAATGAACTACCAAATGGACAAAAATTTATTCTTTGGAATAATTCATCAGATGGTAATCTTTATATCTACCCAGGTGTTAGTGAAAATGTAGGAGGATCTAGTTATAAGATAAATGGAACTATAAGTGCAGGATACGTACTAGGTGGGTTTGAAGGAGATTTGAGTGATTTCGACTCCTATACTGTTTATAAAAATGCAAGCTGTTCTGGGACGCCATCAATCAATGAGCAAACTTTAGAGAATGGTTATACAAATATTGTAGCTGAAATAGACAATGATAGTTTGAATGTTTATGAAGGAGATTACTGTATTACTTTTCAAGGAACGCCAAATAACGATGGACAGTCAGTAACTGTATATCAAAACCGTCTCAATTATATGACTACGGTTGAAGGAAATATAGACCCAGAAACTGAAGAAAATAAAGTTACAAATACTATTTCAGAAACAATACCAACAAACTTAAAACCTACTCCGGTATGGCATGATTTTTTATTGACTACGGGGACTACAACTTTTGAGATTAGCAAGTCTGTGAGTGGAAACCAATTCACGGGATATGCTTTTGGAGATGAAGCAGTATTCAATATTGAAATAATAGCAAGTGGATCTACAAGTAGTAGCGATTTGTTTATAGTAGATACCTTGAGTGGAAGTGTGTTGGATTGGGTAAGTACTGATGTAAGTGAAGTAGTAAGTGTCACAGGAGATACAGAAAATTGTATTATTAAAGATAGCGAAATAGAAGGAAATAAAATTACTGTGCAACTCTCTGGAGGAATCTTAGCAGGTGAAGAAAATAAATGTCAGATTGTTCTTAAGACAGAATTTAAAGGATACGGATGTTTTACAAATGATACAAATACAATAAAGAGTCATTATGGTGCTTTAAATTCTGAAAATATTCCCCTTCAGGGTAGTGGAGTAACAGTTTGTAGCGTAGGTCTTGATAATCTTAAACTTGAAAAATATATTCTCAACACAGGGGCTTCAGATTATAATGCTATTACTGAGAGCACTACAGAACTATTCCACGATGGAGATCCTATTTTTTGGCTCATTAAATGGAAAGTGGATCCAGATGCAGAGTTAGGAAATGAAGATCCACAAACTACGAGTAATGATACTTTTGTACTTCATGATGTGACCTTACAAGATAGTATGTCAGGTCTTGAGCGAGCAAATGTCCCCACTGTGGAAGGAAGTCCTATAGATCCAGGTGATGGGTATATTGCTCCATGGATACTTGGTAATCTTACAGGAGGAACTAATGGATATATTGTTATACGCTGAACTGTAGCGAGTGGAACTGCTTCAACTTTCACGAATACTATTAAATTTGTGGGAATCCAAGATCCTGCGATTCAAGCAACTGCTACTGGTCAATACACTGGTACTTCTGCAAGTGGTAGTGTTTGTACACTTACTGCAAGCATGGGTGGTGGTAATGGAACTGGTGGTAGTGGAGGTGGAGTTAACTTTAATTGTGTGGCTCACAATTCTATTTTATGACCATACGGATTTACAATAAGTGCTGGAACAGCTAGTACAGGAATTGCTAATTCTTCTCAAAATAGTTTTGCTGGAATTCTTATGGGAGCTGGTAATCCAAATAATCCAGGTGGTGGAGCTGTGCAAGACATTACTGTGACTTGTACCTACACAGGAAGTAATGGAGGCGGGACTTGCTCTACGGTAATTACAAGTACTGGCACACAAAATACTAATCCTCCTATTATTGGAAATTCCAATCCACCAAGTGATGGTAGTTCTACTCCAGGACAATGTGACCCTAAGGGACCTTGCGATAAAAAACCAAAAGAGCCTCAAGCAAGCGATTTCTCTGAAGGAGCAACTGTTCCTTATGAATTAGGTATTGAAAATACAGATCCAAATACACCAATGGAAGGAATTACTTTTTGGGATGAATTGCCTGCTGGAATGAGTATGTATGAATGGAAAGCAAGTATTGATAATCAAATTGTAAAACAAGGAAATAAAAATGGAGCTAAAGGAAGAGTAGATCTTACACCAGATTTGGTAGGAGTAAGTATTCCTTCTGGAAAAATGCTTGTTATACGCTATAATACGAAGATTGATTCAGGTTATAATTTCTGATCATTTATAAATCCAGCAACGGCTTTATATGAATGTGAAGATACTGCAAACCCAGGTTCTTGATCTGGAAATAATAATAACCCTCCATCGGGCGGTAATAGTGCTCCTGCTAATCAAGCTTGAGGAGGAGCTGAAAATATGGTAGGAGGAACAGGATGACTTCCTACTCAATCTTCACCATTACCTGGAGCGGGTACAGGAGCGGGTGCTGGTACTGTCTCTACTGGAGGTAATCAAAACTTATTATGTATTCCTACATTATATGATGTAAGTGTTACTAAAAAAATATTAAGTGAAAAAATAGAAGCAGGTAAATCTCTTAAATTTGAAATTACAGTAAGAAATGAAGGTCTCAAAACTGTTACAGGTTTAGTAATCAAAGATCAATTTAGTGGCTTAGCGAATGTTAAACTTACCTCTGCGGCAAGTGGTATAGTGGCTGGATATTTCACAAATGCAATTACAGGAGAGTTTAATATTGCAAGTGGTATTACTTTGGTTTCAGGGCAAACTATTACTATTGTAGTGGATTCAGTATTATCAGGTACAAGCTTTGTAAATATGGTACAAGCTTGTGGATATGATGATGCGTCTGATCCTGATAGTGATTCTTGTAATGGATATGATAAACTTGAAGATGATAGTAGTGTAGTTTCAGGAAATATTAATACCGCTTCATTTGGAGATAGAATATGGTATGATACGAATGGAGATGGATTGCAAACTACAGGTGAAAAAGGGGTAAATGACTTAGTAGTGCAACTTATTATGTGTGGTACAGATGTAGTTATTGGTTCAGGGGTAAAAACAAATGGTGATGGTAATTATACATTCAATAACCTTGTTCCCGGAAAATATGCTATCAGATTTGATCTTACTACTTTACCAGCAGGATTTACTCTTACTGCAAAGAATGTTGGTACAGACGATAGTATTGATAGTGATAGTGATAAGGTAGAAGGAAAATATGCAATTTCAGAATGTATTACTCTTACGGGTGGTCAATCCTACCTTGGTCATGATTTGGGATTAGTAGTAAATGGAAGTGGGCTTTCTCAATTGAGTTTGTCTAAAGAACTTTTGAGTTCTGGAGCTATGACGAGTGGTTCCAAATTACTCTTCAAAATCACAGCCAGCAATGATGGAGTGTATGGACAGTCTGGAATTCAAATCAAAGATAAATGGTTAGGACTCACAGGAATCAAAGTAGGACTTTCTCAAAATAGTCTTAGTCCAGTAACTGCTGCAGGTACTGATGTAGTTATTCG
>CAYVXG010000006.1:3447-15905 GCA_964455295.1 uncultured Candidatus Peribacteria bacterium | reverse complement strand
TGGTATTACTCTTGGAGGAACAGGTTCAACTGGTGGTCTCATACTTGGAGCTAGCGGAGCTAATCAGTTTATTATTTATGTAGAAGGGACTTTAATAAGCTGAGCATTTAGTAATTATGCGCAATTGTGTAATTATGATGTTTCTAAGGAACTTCAAAAACCACCATACCCAAACAAACCTTGTGATAACAGCACTAACCAAGCTGATGACGATTTAGTAAGTGGATCAACAATTGCAGGAAATCTCTGAGATTTTGTGCGAGAGGATATTAATCTTAATGGAATTCAAAATATAGGAGAAAAAGGTATAAAAAATATCGACCTTGAATTGTACACGTGTACCAATACTACTACAAAATTGGCATCTACTAAAACTGATGCTAATGGTCTGTATAAATTCCAAGGAATTACTGCAGGACAATATAAGATCAAAATTCTTCTTACAGGAGAAAACTCTAAATATACTCTGACTATTCCAACAGCTGGGTCAGATGTAAATAAAGATAGTAATGGTTTACTTGCTGATAACTTCACAGAATGTATTACTGTAAGCGGAGGAGTATTAAATAATACTATCGACTTTGGTTTAATTCTTTCTACTCCAGATATCAAAGTAACAAAAACAGTTCAAAATACTTATGTGAATGTGGGAGATACTGCAATATACACAGTTACTCTAGAAAATATTGGTTCAGGAGCAATCAAACAATATGTATTTACTGATACTCTTGCAAGTGGTCTTAGCTTGGATGGACTTAATACTAATGATAAAATTGCTCTTAGTTCAGGGTCTGTAGCAACTTGTGGATCTCCAAGTGATGGATGGAAATTTACTACTATCACTGGAAATACTTCCATAGTTGGGAATATGATGGCTGCTAATATCCAAGCAGGACAGAAATGTATCTTCACTATCAAGGCTAAAGTTACTGCTGCTACAGGAGCGCAACTCAATAATAGTATCACTGTTTCAGCAATTCCTGATGAGACAAATACTGCAAATAATTCAGCTAATGTATTAGTATATCCTCTCCCACTTTGTGATCTCATTCAATTGAGTGGAGATGCAGGAAATGCACCATTTATGTTGAACTACGCAATTGTTCCAGCAAATCCAGGAACAGTAAGATTACTTGATTCAAATCAAAATTCTATTTTCTCTTCTCAAAATTTGAATGGATCATTCAATATTATTAACCCAGGAATCTACTATATTGAATACTATACAGGAGCTAACCCTCCAACAACTGGAGCAGCATGTATTAGACCAGTAGTAGTAAAGAGTCTTGCAGAATGTACAAATGTTACAGCCACAGCTACCAGCGATACTAGTTATAATGTGGTATGTCAAGGAAACTATGCTAATCAATATAAACTTCAAATGTGGTATGAAACTACAGGAGCTACAAAAACTTGGGTACAAGCTCCAAATGGAATAATTAATTCGAGCCAAGGAAATTTCACTTTCCCACGAAATAATCAACAAATGAATTATAAATTTACTTGTACTATCAATAGTGGAGTCAATTATGGATTAGATAAAATAACTCCATATAATGGATCAATCAATCAATTTGAATGTGCATATAAGAACAAACCTGATGGTAAAATATGTGCTGTTCAAACCTTGGTAGCGCCGTTGAAAGTGCCTGAATTTAATTCTGGAACTATTGCTCAATTACCTGATCCTATTGAATACTGTACGGCTCAAGAAACGAGTACTTCTACTTGTGTAGTAGGAAATGTATCAGCGATGTTGATTAAGAATTATAATACTTGTGAAAAATTGATATCTTATGACTTACCTGATCTTCTTGTTACTAAATCTGCAGATAAAGCTGGATTTGCAACAGGAGAAGTTATTACTTATACGATTGATATAAAAAATATTGGAAGTGGAGTAGCTAAAGGTGTTAAATTACAAGATAAAATAATCTGATCATTTAAGATCGAAGGGTTCCCTAGTAATGCTCCTACTACTTCTGGAAGTCTTATTGATTACACAGACTTCTATTGGAATTATGCAAATACTCTTCTCAATCCAGGACAAAACATTCAATTCAAATATACAGTTAAACTACTTAATGCAAATATTGAACAAATTTCAAATACTGCTGCTGCACTTGTAGCTACTGGATTTGAAACTAACTATGCAAACAACGTTGTGAATCTCACTATTTGAAAACAGGGAGACGCTAAGGTTGGTGATTTAGTATGGCTGGATGTTAATAAAAATGGTATAAAAGATGATAATGAAAGAGGAATAAAAGATCTACAAGTACAACTTGTAGGATGTAATGATGTATCACCAAAACTTATCACCAAAACGGATGCGAATGGATTTTACCAATTTATACAAATTGGTTCTGGATCTTATAGAGTAATGGTACAAGTTCCTGATACTTATAGAGTTTCTCCAAGAAATGTAGGTTCATTTGATAAAGATAGTAATCTTGATCCACTTACCAATGTAACAGAATGTTTCTCTGTTGCGAATGGTCAAATTAAATTTGATGTGGACGCTGGGTTATTTATAGATCCCACAATCCCACCACAAAATCCATATTGTGGAAATAAAACTATTGAACCGCAATACGGAGAACAATGTGATGGAAATACGGTAGCGGGAGATTCTAGTTGTCAGAATTGTCAGATTATAAAAAATTCTCTAGCGATCTGCGGTAATAGTATTAGAGAGCCAGGAGAAGAGTGTGAGGTAGGAGATGTGCCAAATGGTAAGACTTGTTATAATTGTAAACTTACCACAAACTCTGTATGTGGAGATGGTAAGGTAACAGGAAAAGATCAAGGAGGATATGAAGAATGTGATATTAATAGTCCAGCAAAACCAGGATATCAATGTATCGGATGTATTGAAGTTCCTAATTCACTTGCTACTTGTGGAAATGGAAGGCAAGAACTTGGAGAGGCCTGTGATTTGGGATCTGCTAATGGTACAGACACTCCAATTCCATCTGGAGCCTATGCTGGTAAGAGGTGTACAGCAAGTTGTAATGTGGTAAATAAGATAGGAGATGTAATCTTAACCTATGAACCACCAAGTTGTACTGAAATCGATCCACCAAGTGCTATGGAAGGGGAATATTTCCCATTCTGGTGGGACATTGATGATAAGAATGTAGTAACAAGTTGTACACAATCTGGTCAAATATTGAGAGATAGTATGAGATGTTACTTTGATCTCTATGCTGGTAAAGCAGGAACGAATAATCCTATTCAAAGTATCGAAACAAACTGTTATAACACCAACCAATTCCAAGGAAACTTACTTGATGGATTTAATGCAGATTCTGCTTCTAAGTTTGGAAGATATTCATTCTTACTTGATCCTGCAAAGATTGCTAATAGATATGGAGAATATAAATTGAGATTGAAGAGAATTAACTATCAAGTATGCTCAGGAAGTGGAACTGTAAATGGTACTATAGCTCCATTCAATACTTTCAATGATAGTTATGATGAAACGATCTGTGAATATAATTTTACAGTATCGAGACCATATTTGATGCAAGAAGGAGGATTGCTTTCAAGTAATGCTACAGATAGTCTGAATAACTTCTATGGATTCTCAAGTAATGCTTGAACTCAAAGTATTTTGAGACAATATGGAGTAACTTTACAAACTGTGTGATTAAATGAGTTTGTAGGGTCACAAAATATTAATTATCTCATGGATGATTTTGCTAGAAAGTATACTCTCTTGGGGGTAGAAAATATCAATCTCGGAGCTAATACTCTTAAAGTTCCAGGGAAAGAAATCTATATCTTTGATGGTAACTATACTTATAACGAATCTAACTTTACGAGTGGTAAACCAAAAACAATTGTAGTAGCAAATGGTAATTTGAATATTGTGGGAGATGTGAACCAAAATACATTATTTGTAGTACCAAAAGGAAATATAATTATTGGCACAAACAACTGTAATGTTCCACAGACTATCTATGGTATCTATCTTACAAAAGGATCTATTTTATCAAATAGAGATTATATCAACAATAATCTTTCAAATGATTGGTGTGAATGAGGAAATTTGATAGTGAGAGGACTTCTTGTGTGATCATCTATACAAGATCTAGTATCTAAGAGAAGATCGACGCTTGATGATTGGTTCTTGAAGGGTAATAAGAAGGATGCTATTATTAATGGTGCATCTGTGCTTATTAAATCTAATGATAGACTCTTTACTGAGCCAGCTCCAGGGCTAGAAGAATTTACTAAAGAACTCAACGCTTACAAGCGCTAATGTTATATAAATACCTAAATATCATTAAAAACAAGCCTATTTGGGCTTGTTTTTTTCCTTGAAACGTTCCAGTCTATCATTACTATCAGCTTATATTTACTTATATCATACTTTAATACGAATGTTTAGATTATCTTTAAGAATTGTTTTAACTATATCATTACTTACTCTTGCTGGATGTGGAAATCTTACTTCTAAAACTGAATCACCCCAACTTCCGTCTTTCAATATCACTGTGGAGGCCGTAGCAAGTTTTGGTATGAAAGGAGGTTTTAAAAAATCATGAATTGTTTCTACTGCTGAACAAGTGACTGTAAGTGCGCAAGTGGCTGGAAGAGTAATACAGATTGATAAAAAGATTGGAAATAAGATAAATCCAGGACAGCAAGTACTTGCGATGGAAGATACGAATGGAACTATTAGTTTTGCTGTAAGAAAGGCAGGAGTAGGACTTGAGTCTGCGCAAGATAATTACGTCCTCCAAAACCTCAATCTTGAAAAGTCAATATTTGATGCACAGATTGGATTACAAAGAAATCAAATTGCTTCAGATACTACAAGATTTGATGTAGGAAAACAACAAGATCAGATAGAAAAAAGTTTGAGTGATAGTGATCTTAATAATGCATCCAGTAATCTTTCTCTTCAGCTGAGTAAATTGCAAAACGATTTGGAAAAAGCTCAATTGGATTATGAAACTAAACTCGATACTGATGCTCAGACTATTCAAAATTTCTTTGGATCAGTAAAACTTATAGGAACAGACTTAAATAATCTGTTTGCTGATACTATTCAAGTGAGTGATTTATTATTGGGATATACCTCTACAAATAGAAGTGCTAATGATGCTTTTGAGTCTACATTGGGAAATAAAGACTTTTATGCTAAAGGTCGTGCAGATACTGCCTTGGGAGTTGCTATTTCTGCTTATGATGATTTCAAAATGATTGTGAGTGATGTAAATGAAAATAGTATTAATCCATTATTACAATCTTACCAAAAAGGTGTAGAATCAGTGAATGCTTTGCTTACTACTATCAATACCTTACTCATCATGACTCAACCAGGTGGATCCTTTCCAGAAAGTTTATATAATGGATATAAAGCACAGTTTGATGGATATAAAACGAAAGCTTCCGCAATAAGTACAAGCATTAATGGTCAGCTCAATAGTATCAATTCTTTCTTTGCTACTTACAAACAAAATCAAGAATCGGCAGCAAAAGGAATTGATAGTCTGAAGCAACAAATAGAACTCAGTAAAAGGTTTCTTACGAAAACCTGCTATCCTTTACTTGCAGGATTGGAAAGTACACTAAAAAATCAAGATCTTACAGATAAATCAACTGATTATATGTCTAACTATTTAGTAAAAAACGCTCAAGCTACTCTTGATAATCTGAATAACTCTCTTACAAATGCTCAAATATCTTATGAGGAAGCAAATTTTGCTCTTTCAAAATTCTTTGTAGAAGCTCCGATCGGGGGTACTATTACTGATGTTTTAGTAGACAAAGGTCAAGAAGTAAATCCTAATCTTAGACAAATTGAACTGGATATTACTGCTGGGGAGAAAGAACTTATTATTCCTGGACAAGCTGTAGAAATAAATCAAGGAGGAATAAGAGGGAAGGGGATTGTGGAGTCAGTAAGCGAAGTTGCTGATCGTAATTTTGGTTATAAGGTTATAGTGATTATTACAGAAGGGAACTTTGATATTGGTTCAAGTGTGTCCATACAATTTTCTGGATCGCTTGGTGAGAATATTGTGATACCACTCAATAGTGTTTCTATTGTGGATAATGGAAGAGGAGTGGTGCAATTATGGAAATCATGAAAGGCTGTACCAGTAACTGTAAGTTTGGGCTCTCTCGCTGGAGAATATATTATTGTTACTGATGGTTTAGCAATCTCCGATATGATCGTTACCTCAGATATCTCCAATTATGATCCAGAAAAAATGCAAGCTGTAGTTAAAGGTAACTAGAACTTGCATATGATATTTTAGAGTATAATTATAATAATTACTCTTTCTTTTTCTTAGCTTCTTTTGCTAATTTTTCTTTAAGTTTATTAAAGTCTTCGATAGTATCTAGGTTTTCTACATTTTCCAAATATTCATCCAAAGTTCGATCTGTATCAAGAGTAGGTCGTTCAAGATCCATTTTCTTTATCTCTTCATAAAGCTCTTTTGCTACTACGTAATTTTTTTCCCAGTTATGATCTGCAGGGACAAACTTCCATTCTGGTTCATTACACTTATTGAGTATATCTTCATATACTTTGAGATATTTTTCTCTCATTTCTAAGGTTTCTCGATCGCTATCATTATGTTTTCGCATCTTAGTAATATCTTGTAATCTTTCTTCCATTCTTTCTTCTTGAACTTTTTCAGAAACATGGAAGAAGAACTTGATTACTTTAATATTATTCTCTTTCATATATTTTTCAAACCAATTAATCTGATCATATCTATCTTTGATTTCATCTTTATCATGTGTTTTGAGTACTGATGGTACTAAGATATCTTCGTAGTAACTTCTATTGAATACTTGCATTTCTCCTTTTTGAGGTAACTTACTATGTATTCTCCATAAATAATCATGTGCTTTTTCTAGTTCATTTGGCGCTTTCCATGACATAAAATTGATAGTCAAAGGATTTAACTTACCAAATACAGACTTACATACTCCATCCTTACCACTTGCGTCTAATCCTTGAAAGATAACCAGTATACCATATTTTTTTTGCGCATGAAAAATAGTCTGAAGTTTATAAAGCTTCTCCAAATATTCATCGGTTTGTTTCTTTTTTTTCTCCTTGTCCCAAGACTTTGGTCCATGTGTTTCAAGTTCGTTGATTTTAATTGCCATAATACAAAAATAGTGATAAATTATATAAGCAGAAGACTTACTTGTAATAAATCAATTATATTTATTTATAGTAAATTTTGCAAATAAGATTGACAACTAAAATATCTATTATTGACATCCAGTAAATACAATATAAATTTTGTATAAAATTTTGATCTCATAAAAAAATACCATCTTTGTTGATAAAGAAGGTACTTAAATAGCAAAGTATATAAAACACTAGTTAGTACTTTGGATTTGATCAATATAATTGAGAACTTTTTCAAATCTCTCATATTGTTTTTCTTGAATACCTTCAAGTAAAATTCCTAAGCAATACTTAGAGATTCAGTTCATATTTACTACTCCATGTTTTTCAAGGATAGCTTCGACTTGATGGCTGAGATTACCTGATTTTGATTCAATAAGTACAATATCTGACATATAGATAGGTTTTGCATCTTTGTTTCTTGCATCTGTAAAATGAAGTCCTACGTCAAAGGTAATTCTTTCATTATTATTTTTACTACATAAGGTTGATCTGGTGTATTCTGTAACGAGAGCTGGTAAGATTTGTGATTCTAAGCCTGTTTGGTAAATAGACTGATAAAGTTTGTCAGTAAATAGTCTACATCTCTTTGTGAACTTACCATGTTTATTTAATGTGATATCAAATTTGAATTTGCGAATAGTATCGTGATCTCTTTGTTTGTATTCAAAAAACGCAAGCTTACTGTCGATATATTTTCTTGTTCTTAATTTAGTTCTTACTTTAAATCCATGACCGTGTTCGTGGAAAAATTTATATTCTTCAGTATCAAAATAGATATTGTGATAGCCAAATTCTCTTGCTCCTTTTATTTCCAATGCCACATAATCATTTTGTAAATCTTTTAATATATTCTCCAAATTGGAAATGTGAGTAATATATTTTTTTTCCATTCTATCTAATCCAATAGATCACATTTGTTCTTCCATTTCAGAAAGAGAAATTGAGCCAAATTGTTTTAATAGATTGTTCATTGTCGCGTGAAAGATAAAGAATTAAATCATCTAGGGCTATAATAGTGTTTTATAAAATGTTTACAATTCATTATACTCAGACAGTTTAAAAAAGTCAAATCTATTTTTGACGAAGTTACCAAAAAAATAAGCTATGGAAAAAACTGAAAAAATAATGTAAGTAATTTGATATAATTGGCTTTATAAGCTCATTTTAAATCAATAGGTACGAATCACACTTAAGCAAGAATTTGCAAAGCTGGGATCTACAGACTTTGATATTTCGTATAATCTATTGATACTCGTATGATGCCTTCATGAGGAAATGATATTTTTTATCAGATCTCGATTTCGCTGCTCCCTAAATTTTTTGATGATCTTTTTGATAAGCTCTGTGTGATAGCTAGAAATTTGATCCTTATAATAGAGAGATTCTAATAGGCAAACTTCCACGCATCCTACTTGGAAGTTATTGTTTCCTACTTTGAGCGTAATACGAGAAGCTTGTATTTTTTTAAATAGAGGTTTTTGTGTAAGTGAGATTTTCTTTGATTGACTGTAATATTTGTAATATATATAATAATCTGAAATTACTTGCTCACGTCCTTGATTCTTTTCATTATATACTTCTATTTCATTGGGTATATCGTAGTTGTTGAGATGTAATTCCAAGCCCTTAGATCAACCTATGTAATAATTAGTTTTACATTCTTTTTTAATTTGTTTATAGAGAAGATCTCGATAGAGCTTATCAATGCTATTTGTGAGTGTAAAACTTTTATTTTCAGGATAAGAAACTAGATAAAGATCCTTTTTGAGCGGTATAAGATACTGTCTCTGTTTGAGAATAAAGATAAGTTTGTAAAATTTATTCTTATCAAAACTTAAACCTAAAATATCTTTTTGTAAAGATTGTAATTCTTGGTCATCAATTATTTTTCCTATCTTTTTTGACAATTTTTTGACAATTGGTTCTACATACTTTAGAGACATATCATTCTTTTAAACTAATAAATAATATTAATACTTTTTATCTTTTTTTCTATAAACTTCAAGTAATTTCTTCCATAAACTTTTTTTGTTTTTTTCATTTCACATTTGAGTTCAAAAAAATATTTGTCAGTTACACCCTTATTTATTTTTTCAGAACAAAGTGATTATGAATGTAGCTCCACTGTTTGTTGTCAATACAAACAAAACTGTGCAGTTTCAACATATGAGACTAGATATGGAAGAATTAAATGATGGATATATCTGACTATTGGAGATCAACAGTAATAAATTTTATGTGAAATTTGGAATTAATGACGACGGACTTATTGGAGAATTTGAGGTATATGGTATTAAGGGTTTCATTGAATTCAACGTTAGAATAATTAAAATACTCAGAAATATAGTGCAAAATTTAACTCAATTAGTTTAAATACAACATGAAAGACTTAACATTAAAAGATTTCCCTGCAATGGTAGGAGAAGAAAGCGGAGTAGTACTTTTGGACTTTTGGGCAGAACGATGCGGACCATGCATGATGCTTAAACCACAACTTGAACAACTCAGTAAAGACTATGCAGGAAAAGCTGAATTCTATAAAGTTGATACAGACGTTGAGGGTGAACTCTCAATGCAGTTTTCTATTAGATCTATACCTACAGTAATCATATTTAAAAATGGTGAAGTTAAAGAAAAGATTGTGGGAGTACAAAGCATAGAGACCTATAAAGAAAAACTTAACCAATTGATTGCTAGTACATAATTATTAATATATTCTCATACTCATAAAAACCCCACTATTCGTGGTGGTTTTTTTCTTGTTTTTCTTTATTTTGGCTAATTGGCCATTTTTCGATAATTTTAAATAGTTACAAAATTTAAATAGTTACAAAAGCACTAAAAATTTGACAAAAACAAGTGTTGAGAGTATTATAAGATATTTACCCCTTATAGAATATTTTTGAATGCTCAGCAGGGTTCAATTTATGAAAATGACTACTGAATCCCAAAGTGATTGGGTCTCTAACTTCCTTGATGAATTTAAAGATTTTAAAAACCCAAATATCAAAAATCTAGTATACTTTCGAAATTTATTGTGAAAAAATTCTTTCTCCTCAGCAATATTGGTAAACATTTTTGATATAATTCATTTATGGCATCAGAAATATCTACAATCTGCTTTTCTGGATATTTCAAACTATATTTCAAAAATTAAAGAACAAGAAGCTAAAGATAATTTAAATAATAATCCTGATGATCTCCTAAATAATATTGATGTCTAATGAAACTCTTAGGAATAAAATAGAGACAAAAACAAAAACTTTATCACTTGATACAAAAGAAAAGAATTTTTTATTATCAAAAGATAATCTTCGAGTGAAAGATATAAATAATATCTTATATCAAGAGCTCCTTTCTAGGAATATAAAAATATCCAATGACCCTAAAATAAAATCTATTTTAAATATTGAAAATTTTTCTAAATATCCATTGATTCAAAATGCTATGAAATGGAGATTTAGTATAATAGAAAATAACTTTGCGGGGAACGCCAATCTCATCTATTTTTATAAAAACATAACTCTGAGTAAAATCTTACTTTGCAACGCATTGAGAAGTCTTTGACAATGAAAATTAGCTGCTGAGATTGATACATCAACACAAAATGCTAGTAATTTTCTTAAATTGAAGGGTGGAGATCTTTCAAAACAGATATTTAGTGCTAGTTTTATAAAATGTTTACATAAATTTCAATCAATAACTAATACGAACGATGCTCGTAGTCCAGTTGACTGTGTGTTAGGGCCAAAAACAATTCAAGCACTTCTGAGTTATAGTAATTATAAAATTGATGCACAAAAAGAAGTAGGCGTGAAACTTAATAAAAAGTTTACGAAAATAGATTACGCGAATAAAGATATTGTTCAAAAAAAAATTACATTAATTGAAAGCAAGATAAATACTAAAGATATACATATTTTACAATGATATCTAAGCGAATTAAATACTATAGCACTCAATACAAATGTGGAGACTGTGGAACGTTCTGTAGATCCCTTGCGCAAAAAAATAATCGACAAAATAATTATTTTAGCAAGCCTGTTACCTCCCTTGGAAAGAAAAAAGATTATCAATAATATGGATAATGTTGTAGAAGGAGATAGTAAATTAAAAAAACAGATTAAGGAAGCTAAAAAATCTAAAGAAGAAATTGATACAAAGAATGAATATGATGATGCGGTAAGTCAACTAGAGGAAGATCTTAAAGAAAAGTGAGTGAATAAAGATTTTATTAATAGTTTGATGGCTAAAATTCAAAAAATTATTACAGTTTATGGAATTAATGTAACAGGAATTAGTAAAATTGAAGAAGTAGCTAATAAAAGTCCCGAACTATTTAATGCAATAATAAGTACCGTATGACCTTTGCATAAATGACTTAAATCCTTAGCACAAAACCCCCTATGACGTAAATTATTGACATGATCACAAGCAATATGAGGAGCATTTCAATGGGTTAATTTATATGATGCAGCTAAGTCTGGTGATTCCATTAGTAATAAAGTACTGAATGTAGCTTCGAGTGTAGGCAATATTGCAAAATATATGATTCCCGTTGTGGGAAATGTGTTTGACTTTAATGATGCTCATAAGGATTTCCAAAAAGGGGAATATTGATCTTGTTGTCTTAATCTTACCACAGGTGTGGTGGGGATGGGATTAGATCTTGTAACAATATTCACTGCATGAGGAAGTCAATTAGCAAAAATTCCTTTTAAGACTGGTATGAAAATATGAATAAAAGGACTGAAAGAATGAAAAGGAGCATTAAAGGTATGGAATGATATTTATGAACCTGCTGCAAGTTGAGTAAAAGCAATAGGGGAGGGGGTTGTTTCTTCAGGAAAATATATAAAAGAATTAGCCACGAACCCAAAAGCAATGGATAAATTCTTAACGCAAAATGCAGGCAAAATGGATAATATTTTAAAATATCTAGAAAATGCACCAAAAATGGCTGAGTCTGCTTTACTCAATTTAAATCGATGAAAAACTGCCACAAATGTATTCAAATATTTACTTAAAGAAACAATTGAGTGAGTAATAAATCAATTAACTTTGCCATTAAAATTACTCTTTAGTATGTTCGGTAAATCAATGGACATAAAATCAATGAGAAAAATTCTTAAATGATTTCAATATAAAAATATTAAATCGGTAAAAGGAAATCCTTTCGGATCACCTAATGATATAGATCAAGTATCTCCTAAACCTACTCCTACTAATACTGTATCTCCTAAACCTACTCCTACTAATACTGTATCTCCTAAACCTACTCCTACTA
>CAYVXG010000006.1:0-3347 GCA_964455295.1 uncultured Candidatus Peribacteria bacterium | reverse complement strand
CCTACTAATACTGTATCTCCTAAACCTACTCCTACTAATACTGTATCTCCTAAACTAAATAATATTCTAGAAAATGGAAGTAATAAGCAAAAAGAAAATTTATTCGAATTTAAAAGTACCAATGAAATCTTACTACATAATAAAGAAATTGTATACGATATGAGGGCTGATAAAATGCTGGAGTTGAGATTATGACATTCAAATTTTACAATCAAAAAAAATGAAAATGGAGAGTTTGTAATACGCTCCATAGAACTATGAGAGTCAATTTCCTTAAAAAAATGAGAGTCAGTGAGTATCGGACGTAATCATTCATTTGTCACAAAAAAGTTTGAGGACAAGTTTATGTCGGGTTCTCATCTTAAAATTCTTATTGATGGAGGTGGAAAACTTCATATAGAGGATCTAAACTCCACCAATAAATCTATTCTAAAGGAAAGTAACGTTAAACCAAAAAATCCAAATGAAAAAAAATCCAAAGAAAATAATATATATTCTGACTCTCAGAAAGTGAACGCAGTAAAAAATAATATTGATGGGTTTGATAAAGTAAATCTTTCTTCTATCTCTCAAAGATTTTTATGAGAATTTGGTTGACCACACCATAAAGTAGAATTTGATGGACATGTAATGTATATGACAGATATAATACAAGTTAAAGATAGAAAATTCCTTGTGTGATATAACAATACCTGAGAAGTTAGAATGTTTTATAGGTCATGATCAGAATCCGAATGGAGGTCCTGTCCTTGAGTTCGTGGTGATCATCAATTAAGCAAAGGTGAATGGATACCCGGTTCATGTTATGAAACTACTACAAAAATTAAACAGGAGATTAATAATTTTTTTGATACTTTTTCGGTAATTAAAAATACCAATGATCCAATTCATTATAGCATGAATTTCCCCTCTGTTAAAGATATAGGCTTTGGGTCTATGGAAACGTCAACAGAATTTAATATCGAATGAATGATAAAAGAAACTACTATAACTCGTTTATTTAAAAAATACAGTATGGCCGTCACTTTCTATAAATGAAAAACTATTGACCAGGTGAAATTAGATTATAAGAATTTACAAGTAGACGGGCTAGATCTAAAATCAATGAAAATTGATTCTAAAAAGTGATATACTTTTTACCACGATCTTTTGGAAAGCAATGTAAATGTAGATGTAGTAGATATGAATTTGAATGGATTGGGTATAACAGTACACTTTGCTCGCGCAGATGATAGACCCGATAAGGTTTTTATAACAAATATAATTCGTAATGATGCAAAAATAAATTCTTTTGGAATGTATGATAAACAACTCAACGCAGGTCCTCTTACTGCAAAGCCAATAGATTATGAAGAACAAGCTCCTTATATACCAAACTCTAAAACATTTAAGGATGGGATTTATAGAGATATACGTGATCTCTATCAAGAAACGCCACTTATCAAAGAATATAAGGCAAGAATTGGTATCCTAAATTAATATGATGTAAATCACAATGCTCAGAATGATGATCCTTGATTATATAAGGATCCTTTTGAAAAATATTTTTCAACAAATTCTACTCTATAACATAGAATTCTTTCTCTGATGACCGAGTTGACTCTTATGTTTCTGGATAATTATTAATCATAATCAAAGTCTTTCAAGTTTTAAATTATCTCAGATTATCTTAATATTATTTCTTTTCTTTAAAACTGTCAGATCCACGCCATCCCTAAGGCATCAGCGCTATCATTGTACTGAGGTAACTCATCCAAATTATATAGCTGCATGATCTTTTTTTGTACCAGTTTCTTCTCAGCTTTTCCATTTCAGGTTATGTATTTTTTCACTTGTACAGGATCTATTTCTTGGAAAGTAATATTGTTCGCTATACAAAATATAATCAACGCTCCTCTTATTCCATAGACAAACTCCGCATTGGATTGATTTCTGGACGTAAAATAAAGTTTTTCTATTACTATTTTTTGAACTTTTTGATCGAGTATGAGAGTTGTGAAATATTCATAAATATTATTCATCTTCTTGAACCAATCGAGTCTATTGAGAATAGTACTATCGTCGAATAAGATCCCACAGTCCATAATTTGAGCTTGAGGGGAATTTGATATTCATCAAAAATTTACCAAGGCATATCCACATTTTCTTACTCCTGGATCGATTCACAATATAATCATTTTGTAATTTAACAATTGATAATATATTACTAATAATTAAAATACTGGCAATTAAAATAATAAATCTTCCTATGTTATCAACTTCAGCTTATTTTAAATTTCTCAAAAGCTTCAAAAAGGGATTTACCTTGATTGAGGTTCTGATCTCCTTGGTGATTATATCGCTTTTGGTAGGGGTAATGTTCGGAATATATACGAGTATACTTAGATTATCAGTGAGAATAGAGCAAGAAAAGAATCTCAACAACGAATTACTTTTTGCCTCCCAGACAATACAAAACTTAGTAGATAACTATGACTTAGATTTAGACTACTACTTTACAGGGAATACAAGAAACGATATTGATCCACTAGGATATTCGGATACTCTTGCTTTATCTTCTCCCGATAAGAAAGTAATGCTCAAGAAAGTGGGAGAATGTGGTCAAGGATCTGGATGTTTCTTAGCTCTCATGGATGGTGATGCTATCAAACAACTTACGAATCCTTTCAAAGTTTCGGTGCCATTATTACAGTTTAGAATCATTCCTTATCAGTTCGGCTCGGTGGATTTTATTCAACAAAAGTGATTCTGGATCTATGGTAAGATGACAAGTAGCAGATATAATACAGGAAAATATGAACTCAATGTAGCTCAAGATATACAACTTTTCTTCAATATTAGAAAGTATTAGGATCAAAAAAAAAGACGTATTGAAAAGTAGACTTCAAGTACAATAATTGAATTTTTAGTCAAAAATATTATTAGAATTATTATTTACACTCTAATTGAAAAACAATGTTGGATCCAAAATATGTCTATGAGAATGCAGAATATATTCGTAAAGTATGCGTTGATAAATTCGTAAACTGCGATATTGATGCTTTTGTGAAGATTTATGAAGAATTAAAAAATAATCAGAAAGAGCTGGATGATTTGAATCAACAGAAGAAACAAGCGGCAGCTGCAAAAAATAGTGAACTCGGAAAACAACTCAAAGAAAAAGGTGTAAGTATCGAACAAAGAGTAAGAGAACTGGAATTGCAATTTAAAGAAATTGCTGAAACGGTGCCAAATCTCTATAGCCCAGATACTCCATACGGAAAAGATGATAATGAAAATGTAGTAATCAAAAAACGAGGTGAACCAAAACAATTTGATTTCCCTGTCAAAGATCATGCTGATCTTGG
>CAYVXG010000005.1:25394-38741 GCA_964455295.1 uncultured Candidatus Peribacteria bacterium | reverse complement strand
TTTCCAAGAGAGTGAGGTTTTTTTCCACAGGTGCAGTGGGACCAGCAGTATTTACCGTTGTAGTATCAGGATTTACTTTAATAACATCAGGACTATAGACAACTTGATTGCTTGGTGCAGGGTTGGTAGCAATCACCTCCGTAGAAGAAACGATTACTGGAGAAGTTTTGAGACCATTATTGATCCCTCGTGCAAGCATACCTACACACCCAGCAATGATAACAAGTAAGACAGTTTGATGAAAGTTCATACGTACAATGCAATTATGAGATAATAATATTACATATTTTTCCTGGAACTCGGATTATTTTTTTGATACTTCCTTCGTCTAGATATCTATTCAATTTTTCATCTCCTTTTACAAGCTCTAATACTTCTTCCTGACTTATATCTTTCGTTACTTCTAGTGTTCCTTTCAGTTTACCATTTATTTGGATAGGAAGATTTATAATCTGATCTAGCACTTTGGAACTATCATAGTGGGGTCGTGCTTGGTCTGCAATATTCCCTGTATTTCCTATTTTTAACCAAAGTTTTTGAGCTGACTCCGTCGCAAATACCGACAATAATAAAAGTAAGATTTCAAAGTTTTCTTTGCTGATTGATTGCTTATCGTAGACTTCATTGATCAAGATCATCAATTTACTCACTGCAGTATTGAACTTTAAAGCTTCCATATCTTGGCTTACTCACTGGATTGTCGTCTGTGTCAGACTATCCAAATTCTCTCACTTTCCAATATATTGTGTTGCTCTTTCCACTCTATCTAAGAATCTTTTTACTCCTGCAACACTATCAGGGTTCCAGTTTTTATTGATATCAATAGGACCCATGAAAGCGATATAAGTTCTGAGAGTATCCGCATTGAACTGTGTAATAATATCTACAGGATCAATAATATTTCCTCGTCTTTTTGACATCTTACGTCCATCGGGACCTTGAATCATCCCTTGATGAACCAGTTTTGCAAATGGTTCCTTGCTCTCATTGTGAATATATCCCTTATCCTGTAAGAATTTATAGATAAATCTTGCATAAATAAGATGACCTACCGTATGTTCTTTCCCTCCTACATAGAGGTCAACAGGCATATATTTGCAGTTTTCCTCAGAAATAAGTTGCTTCTCATTGTGCGGATCCAAGAAACGTAGATAGTAGAATGAGCTACACATGAAAGTATCAAGAGTATCACATTCACGAAGATAGGTATTTCCATCTTTAGCGTGATAGTATTTGAAAGTGGGGTGATCTTCGAGTGGAGATTTCCCTGCGGGTTTGTAATTTGGTAAATCTAAAGGAAGAATGACTGGTAATTCATCGTCTGGAATAGCGTGTGGAATCCATTTTGATTTATCAGGATGGGGATTGTAGGCATTGTATTTGGATTGCATGGTTCGTCCTGTGGGAAGAGAATTGTCTCCAGAAAGTACTTTCATCGCAAAAAGTGTAGTATCATTTTTACTTTTGGACATGAATTCCTCGGCTGTCATCCATGCTAGAGCGTGTTGTTCAAGTTCTTCAGCATTTACTGGTTTTTGATCAGCCTTATCTACTTCAAAATACAAAGTAGTATTCATGCTATATTGATTTCTTTGTTTTACAGGATGGAAGAATTGCAATTGGTAACTTACTAACTCTTTTACAAAAGTAGCTTTTTCAAATCCTGCTTCCTCTTTGAGTTCTCTAAGTGCCGCTTCTTGAGCTGTCTCTCATTCTTCGATTCATCCAAAGAATCCTGAATAATCTTGATCATGAGTCCATTGTAAGAAACAGAACTGATCAGAGTTTTTATCTTTTACAATAACTTGTATGACATTTCTGGAAAGTGTAGGAAACCCTTCTTTAAATCCTTTATCTCCAGTAGTATATTTGAAAAATGGAACTTCTTCGTTGTCCGCAAAAGTATAGTAGATAGGAATTGGACTTCGTCTATATCTTAGTCTGCTTATTGACAAATCACGTAATCTATAGGTGATCTTCCTATTTCCTTTTCCTATAGATTCAAGATAAGTAGTGATTTTTGCTTTTGCTTCGATATTATCGAGTCCGTCAAATTGCCCTGAGTTCACAAGAATTCCAGTTCCAGTGTACGATCCTCCCTCTCTCAAAAGGAGAGGAGCCGTAGCGTGTGGATCCAAACCATCTTCTCATACAAAGTTACCTGCTATCACTTGCTTTACTTCTATGTTATACTTTTGTGCAAATTCGTAATCTCTTTCATCGTGTGCAGGAACAAACATTACAGCTCCCGTTGCATAATCTGGTAATACGTAATCTCCAAACCATACTGGCACCTGTTCTCCATTCAGTGGATGTCTTACAAATGCTCCTGAATCCATTCCGTTTTTAGTTCTTTCAGTAGATTGTCTGTCAATCGAATTGAGTTTGGCAACTTCAGCACGGAAGTCTTTTAGTTCCGCAGCTTTCTGAGCATCAAGTAAATGATCTATAATCTGATTTTCAGGAGCGAGCACTATTGCTGTTACTCCATAAATCGTATCTGGGCGAGTGGTAAAGACTGTTATTGATGTCTGATGATTTATTCAGATGATTTCAGATGATTGATTTGTATAGTTTTCATTATCCAATCTTTTTGTTTCAACTTTATTATTGTAAAAATTTATCAATAAGCCTGTTTCAAAATTTCATTGATTTATATAGGACCTTAGTTGCTTGTAATTTTCAGATTGAAATTCTTTTCTAGATTTTAATTCGATCACGATTGATCCATTTACAACTAAATCAACAAATCATGCTCATATTTTTTGTCAGTCAAAAGAATAATCAAGTTTGAACTGAGATTCTACATTATATCACTTTTTCTCCAATGCTAATTTGATAGCATTGTGGTATATTTTTTCTGATAATCAAGATCATAGTTGCTTATGAACCTCATATGCACTTCATATGATATCATAAGTTATATCAGAGTTAGGTTTGCTTTTATCATCTGATATCATCTCACTATCATCTGCTATCATAAAGGAAATTTCGGCACCTTCGCTCCTTCCTATCCAATTCTTTTGATGGATCTTTGTTTCTTCTGGTCGATCACAGTCTGAATAATCTAGTAGTTGCTCACAGTAATCAGTAATTTTGATATACCACTGAGGCATTTGTTTTTGGATAACCACAGATTCACATCTCTCACATTTACCGTCTACGACTTGATCGTTTGCGAGAACAGTCTGATCAACAGGGCATCGATTTACCAGACCATCTTTTTTGTAAGCCATTCCATGTTCAAATAATTTTGCAAAGATTCGTTGGCTTCGCTTGTAGTATTCTGGATCTGAGGTAGCGAGTCTTCTGTCTTTATCAAAGCTAAATCCTACTTGCTCAAGTTGTTTTTCATAGTAGGCTATATTTTCTACGGTAGCATCATGTGCAGATTTGTTATTTTTGATGGCAAAATTTTCTGTAGGTAAACCAAAGCTATCATATCCTAGAGGAAAAATAACATCATAGCCTTGCATTCTCTTAGTCTTTGCCACAAATTCAGTGATCAAGAAATTGGAAACATGTCCCACATGCATAGCAAATCCTGATGGATAAGGAAACATAGGGAGTACATAATATTTTGGTTTACTCATTTTTTCGGAAGGTTAGTAATGATAATGATAGTTGTATACTAATATTTTATAAGTAAATTACCAGATATCCTTGAACTCAGCTATTGTAAATACTTATATGATACTTTACAATAATCTGATAATATTTATAATTTTCTCTTGCATTCTTTTCCAAGATAGTTACTAATCTTTCTGCCTTGATACGAACAATCCTTTGTTTATAAGATTGCTCGAGTTTTTTGTTAGCTATAAAAAGTTCGTTTAATTTCACGCTCAAGATTAAATTTTATGATCCCATAGCTCAATGGATAGAGCAATAGCCTTCTAAGCTAGAGGTTGATGGTTCGAGTCCATCTGGGATCACCACTAAGCTCCTATCGTCTAGTGGTCCAGGACATCGCCCTCTCACGGCGGAGATCGCGGGTTCAAATCCCGCTAGGAGTAAACTCCTTAATCATTATTCAGTCTTAATTATTCTCTATTCTTTTTTATGGCAAACCCATTGGCTCACAAAGCACAAAAAAACTTCCAACAAAGAAACGATCAATTTAGGCAATTTATCAATGATATGATAAAGGCACCTACTATTATCATTATTGATGCTGAAGGCAATAATTTGTGAACTTACAGAAGAGATGAAGCGTTAAGAATTGCTGAAGAACAAGGACTGGATCTTATTCAAATGAGATATGATGCAGCTACTATGACCAGTATGTGTAAACTTATGGATTACGGTAAATATCAATATCTAAAGAAAAAAGGAGAAGGAGATAAAAGACAATCAGCCAATAAAGGAATGAAAGAGTTAGCAATTCGTTACAATATTGGAGATAATGATTTGATTATGAAGATCAATAAAGGAAAAGAAATTTTATCAGAAGGATATCAATTGAGATTCGCGATAAAATTGAAAGGAAGAGAAAATATCTTCAAAGACATTGCGTTCGCGAAGCTTCAAAAAGTAGTAGAAGGAATTGGTGATCTAGGAAGATCACAAGGAATAAAAAGTGAACCTCAAGGATATAGTGTGATATTTGTAGGTAAGAGTAAAAAATAAACTGATTTGAAAAAGCGATAAATAACACTATACTGACGCCCCACTAAAAATTAATAAACTACAACTCATAAAAATTTACTTTAATTAAATTATACTTCACTATGAAAGTCAAAACACATCAAGGAACAGCTAAAAGATTCAAGATAACTTGAACTGGTAAATACGTGCATGATAAGGCTCGTAAAAACCATTTGATGAGTAATAAAGGAAGATCTGATAAACCATTTGATTACGGTAAAGTAGCGAGTGATGCTAACAAAGCAAATATCAAAGCACTTATTCCTTATGTTAAATAAACCCTACGACTCTAAAATCAGATTATAAAAATTATTTTAATTACTATTCAAACTTCACAATGAGAGTAAAAAATTGACTTCAAAGACACAAGAGACATAAAAAGTTTATTGCCCTTGCAAAAGGATATAGACTTGGAAGAGGTAATGTGTACAAACAAGTAAGAAATGCTATAGTAAAAGCAGGTCAACATGCGTATGAGGATAGAAAACTCAAAAAAAGAGACCAAAGAAGATTATGGATCGAGAGAATCAATGCTGCAGTACAATCTAAAGGTGGTAAGTACTCAAGATTCATCAAGATGGCTTCTGATAAGGATATTACTCTCAATAGAAAAATGTTGAGTAACATCGCTGTAGTTTTCCCTGCGGTATTTGATACTATTTACTCTGAAGTAACTCATTAAATAAAGGATACCAAATAGTCTCGTGTACTTAATATACGAGAATATACGCCTGGGTGGCGAAATTGGTAGACGCAGCGGACTTAAAATCCGCCGATAGTAATATCTTGTCGGTTCGATTCCGATCCCAGGCAAACCTTAGTATCATAACTTAATTAACCTTAAATAAATAAATTAAATAATCAGAATATTAATATTGTATTTATAATTCTTTATACTAATTCACACATGGCGTTTACAATTCGAAGAACAAACGATCTCAGTAGTAATGAAAGAATGGTTGCATTCTACAAAAAAGAACTTCAGTCTTCTCAAACTATTCAGTATGCTAAAAAACAAAAGCATTATAATACGAAATGGTACAGAAAAAATGTATCAAGAGATGTTCCTAGTTCTAGAAGATACTTCAGAATGAGAGCTATCGTAAGTTCTATGTTCAAGAAAAATCAAAAGAAATATGATCTTCTTGTGCAACTTGGTAAACTTGCATAGTGAGTTCCACAATAAATTTTAAACAATTATTATATCGTCCAATACCTTAATTTTAATTTATAATTCAAAGATTCCTATGTTTGCGGTAATAGAATTACAATGACATCAATATATTGTGAGAGAAAACGACACTATTGTTGTGGATAAGTTAGAACTCACTGATAGCAATTATACAGCTGATAAAGTTTTATTGATAGCTGAAGAAGATGGAACGAATACACTTGTTGGAAAACCTTACATCAAAGGAGCTACAGTAAGCTTCAATGTAGTAACAGACTTCCAAAAAGGAGAAAAAATTAGAGTTCTTAAATTTAAAAGAAAAAATAGATACCAAAGAATTATCGGATTTAGACCGCATCAAACAGTTCTTGAAGTTAAATCAATCGCTGGAAGTGCTAGCAAAGCAGTAGCAGCTAAAAAAACTGATACTGAGGAAACTCCAAAAAAAGAAGCAAAAGCTCCAGCAACTAAAAAGGAAACAGCTAAGAAAACTCCTGCCGCAAAGAAAGAAACTGTTAAGAAAACAACTCCAGCTAAGAAAGTAGCTGCTAAGTAAATTCCGTTATTAGCTAAATTCCGTTATTAGCTGGCTAAATATAATCATCAGATTATTTTATTATATATACTATCTTACTATTTATGGCAAAGCCAATAGCACAGAAACCTCAAAAAACATTTGAGCCTAGAGTAAAGAAAGATTCCAATGATGTAGAGCTCGCAGGAGTTATCGAACAAGACTTGGGATTCGGAAACTATGCCGTGCGTATTGAAGGTATTGATCAGACTATCACAGCATATGTTGGTGGTAAGATGAAAATGAGAAAGATCAAAGTTATCGTGGGAGACACGGTTATGGTAAAAATCAACCCAGATGACTGGAGTAAAGGAATTATCACTTATAGAGGAGTAAAAAGCTAATCTAATAACAATATAATTATACATTATATAATCTTACTATTTTAATCTCTAATATTGCATACCTATGAAAGTCGCAACATCAGTAAAAAAAAGATGTCTCAATTGTAAAATTATAAAAAGACATGGTAGAGTTATGGTTATCTGCATCAATGCAAAACATAAACAACGTCAAGGATAATCCTTATTTTACACAATAAAAATATTTTACTACTTATTAAACCACTCAAATGTTTAGAATCCAAGGTCATGTATTATCAGAGAACCAAATAATTTGGACAGCACTTACTACGATATATGGTATAGGACTTCCTACAAGTAAAAAATTACTTGAAAAGTTTGATCTTCCTCTCAATAAAAGAGTGAAAGATATTACTGAAGAAGAACAAAAACTTATTACTGATGAAATCAAAGAAATGGTAGTAGAAAGTGATCTCAGAAGAGAGGTTGGTAATGCTATCAAAAGATTGAAGGAAATCAGATGCTATAGAGGTATGAGACATAATCTCGGTTTACCTGTGAGAGGACAAAGAACTTCTCAAAATGCTCATACTGCTAAAAAATTACTTGGTAGAAGTAGAGTAAGACCAGTATTGAAAAAATAATCTCCATAATAATAAAATTAACTTACCATATTCTAATAATCCGATTATTATTTATTAATTATTAACACCAACAATAAATGGCTTGAGTAAAAAAATCACAAAGTGCTAGCACTGGAAATAAAAAGAAAAAATATCCTAAAATTGCTAGTGGATTACTTCATCTACAAACTACAAGTAATAATAGTATCGTAACATTCACTGATAACAATGGTAATGTAATTGCTACTGCTGGAACTGGAAGAGTAGGGTTTAAGGGTAGTAAGGAATCTTCTGCTTATGCTGCAGAAATGGCTACTAAACATGTACTTGGAATCGCAAAGAATGACTGTGGTTTGAAGGAAGTTGGTGTACTTTGTAAGGGTGTAGGACTTGGAAGAGATGGTATGTTCAAAGCTATCAACGAACTTGGTGGAATTGACATTACTTGGATCAAAGATGTAACTCCATTGAGATTTGGGGGAACAAAAGGTAAAAGACCAAAGAGAAACTAGTTATTAATCAATTATTATACTATTTTATTATTATTACTTAACACTTAATGAGTAGGTATACAGGAGCTAAATTTAAATTATGTAGAAGAGAAGGAGTTAATCTTTTTGGACCTGAGAAATATGATCCAAAAAATAGAAGAGGAGCTCCAGGACAACATGGTCAAGCTAAGCCAAGAATGTCAGAATACTACAAACTCTTGAGAAACAAACAAATCTTGAAGAGAATGTATCAAATGTCTGAGAAGCAATTTTCTAACCTCGTAAATATCACGAGTAAAAAGTATGCTAAAAACAAAAGCCAAGATCATGATATGGTATTGACACAGTTTCTTAACAGAAGATTGGATAATGTTATTTTGAGAGCAGGATTCGCAAGAACAATTATGCAAGCTAGACAAATGGTAGTACATGGACACTTCTTACTTAATGGTAAGAAACATAATGTACCTTCATACTTTGTGAATGTAAATGATATTATTTCTCTCAAACCAGGTTTACAGTCATCAGCTTTGTATGACTTAGACACTAAGAACTACCAATCTCCAGTATGGTTATCAACAAACTTTACGAATTTCGAAATCAAAGTTTTGGAATTACCTGGAGCTACTGAAACTCAAGGATTGCCAGTGGATGTCTTGAAAGTGATCGAATTTTATGCGAGAGCCTAATTTTTCCTTGTTCAGTATTCCCTATATTCAATATATCAAATGGATATTGAGAATGAAATCATAATAACTATTATAAAGACAACTCTCTAAGAGTTGTTTTTTAGCTCATGCTTTTAGACAATTTTTTAGACTCAATACCCAGTTATTTATACTCTTGTATATTGTATTATGGCGCTCAGTGAACATCAAGTAAGAAATCAAAAAAGAAACGATCTCATTAAAATGAATATTGTTCCTTATGCTCCTAGGTTCAAAAAAATTCAAAACCTACAGCAATGTAACGAGTCTTGTGAATCAAGAAATTCATTAGGACTACTTAGAGATATCAATGATATTATTGCTCATCCTCAAAGAGAAGTATCTACTGCGGGAAGGCTTACTTTATTTCGTTCTCATGGGAAGATTTCTTTTGGTAAGTTGATGGATGAAAGTGGAGAAATTCAGATTATGATTCATAGAGATAATTGTAAGTTGTTAAAAAATAGAGCACCTCATAAAGTAAATCAAGAATATCAACAACTCAGTCCAGAGCAAAAACAATTATGGAGACATATCGTGAAAATGGTGATCATAGATGATGATGGAAAGATTGCATGTAGCTATGTTTCAAGTTCAGGGAACTACTCTTTGCCTGGTGGAGGTGTAGATGAAGGTGATAATTATTTTGATGCAGTTCACAGAGAAGCACAAGAAGAAACTGGCTGCGAAGTAAAGATCTTGTATGAGTTACCAAAAATACACGAATATCTCAAAAAGCGAGATAGGCATCAATTAGCGTATGGTTATCTGTGTAAGACCGTAGGAGAGAAAGGTGTTCCTCAGTTTATTGAATCTGAGATTCTTGATGGATTTGAGATTAGATGGGTGGATATTGAAGAATTTGAAAATAATCTGAAACTTCAGATTGAGAATCCTGATAAGGATAGTGAATGGGAAATGCTTGATGGAATCTTCAAAAGAGATCTGATTATATTACAATCTGCAAAAGAATTACTGAATAAAAATAAAGAAGCAGGTAACCACGAGGGATACAACACCATCACAGAAATACAGGATCAACTCACAGATACTGAAGGAAATTCAATTGAACCCTATAAGTTCTTTGAAAAATATATTGATGTAGGGGATTTTGTGGGCGTAAAAGGAGAACCCTTTGTTACTCATAAAGGAGAAGCTACCTTATTTGTCTCAGAATTTCAACTTCTTTCTAAAGCATTATTACCGCTCGGAGATAAGTTCCATGGTATCGGAGAAAATGAAGAAAAGGCTTACAGACAAAGATATTTGGATATGATTTTCAATCGTGAAACACTCGAAAGAATGAAATTGAGAAGCAAGTTTTTGAAAGTAATCAGAAACTTTTACGACGAACAGGGGTTTATAGAACTCAATACTGGAATCTTAGGTAACTTTGCATCAGGTGCAGCTGCAGCTCCTTTTGTCACTCATCACAATGATTTTGATATTGATATGTACTTAAGAATTAGTGCAGAACCCAGACTCAAAATGGCTACCGTAGGAGGATTGGAGAAAATCTTTGAAGTGTGTATTGACTTCCGTAATGAAGGATCAGATCCAAGCCACCATCAAGAATTTACAATGATAGAACATTACGCAGCATATCGGGACTATGTCATGAATATGGAATTCACAGAGAAAATGTTTGATTATATTTTCAATAATATCCCTGAGATTAAAAGAGTGATAAGTATACCAGATAAAGAGGGAAATATCAGAGAAGTAGATTTTAATACCCCATGGAAGAGAATAGACTTCGTCGCACAAATCAAAAAAGATAGTGGAATTGATGTGTCTCAGTATGGATCTGAAGATGAAGAAAGCTTAAGGACTATGATTAAGTCTAAAGGCTATGATTGGGTGGGATTGGATGTACAAACTACAGCCACTATGATTGATTATTTGTACAAAAAGGTTTCGAGACCTGGGATTGTGGGACCAGCCTTTATCTACAATTATCCAAAGACTATGCAACCACTTGCACGTCAAGATGATGCAAACCCAAAGATGGTGCAACAGTGGCAGTTACTTATCAATGGTTGGGAAGTAATCAAAGCCTATAGTGAACTTGTAGATCCGATTATCCAAGAAAAAAACTTTGAAGAACAATCAGGAGCCGTTGCCAAAGGAGATACAGAAGCTACAAAATCTGATGAAGAATTCTTGTTGGCCATGCAATATGGTATGCCACCACAATCAGGTTGGGGAATGGGAATTGATAGAATATTTTCTTTACTCACTGGATGTAGTAATATTCGTGATGTGATTATGTTCCCGTTGGTAAAACCTGAAATACCTGTACAAAACGAGTAAGAATAGTCAGAGTATGTATTTTATGAATTGATAATCTTTCGGATATTGTTAGTACTATTTTAACTCTCTTATTTATTATTTTAAATCCAAACATATGTGAACATTTGGACAACTTATTAACTCGCTTACCTCATGGAGTGGGAGTGAACTTACAAGTTATATCATTTTGATAGTATTCATTGTATTTTGGGTATATTCAATATTACGAGTGTTGAAAGATGCTATGCTCAGATCACATAGTACTACTTTACAGTTTTTCTCAGTGATATTTGTACTTTTTGGAACACCAATTATCGGATTACCATTGTATTTTTTGATTAGACCTGTATCATATAAACATGAAAGACATCTTGGCTTTGAAGGTCTGGACTTACAAACTGTGGTATGTAAAGAGTGTTACAGAACTAATCTTACTGACTATAATAACTGTGTATTTTGTGGTTCTAAGCTTAAGATTGAGTGTAAGCAATGTGGGACTTATTATCCTTTTAATTATCTTTATTGCTCAAAATGTGGAGCCCCAAATATAGAAATTTAAAAATAAATTATAATCTGATTATTTATTATTAGCGAAGTCACCCTAATGCATCTTAAAATTACATCTTTAGAAGGATTGATCCGAGACGAAGATATCAAACAACTTACGGTAGAAACTCTCAATGGACAAATTACGGTATTACCTGGACACGATAATATGATTTCTGTTCTCGCTCCTGGTTTGATTAAATTGGTACCAAGTGTACTTCAGCATGAGAGAACTTTTGAATTTTTGATTGATAAGGAATATATTGTGTTTTGATGTTTGAGTGGAGTACTGAAGATTGAAGGTGATGAAGTACAGCTTTTGACGAACATGATTATTATTGATAATCAGAATCCATTGGAAGTACTACAAGAAACAAAACTCAAATTACAGGAACAAATTCGTCAATCCAAGGGAACAGAAGCGAGTCAAGTAGATAATCTTGAAGCAGAACTTCAAAAGATTGATGTCGAAATGAAAATAGCTCTCTATAAAAATATATAATCTTTCTTGCTTTAATAATTCAATAATTTTTTTTATGACTGATATAGCATTGTTTGGAATTCAGGGGTCGGGTAAAGGTACGCAAGCTGAACTTCTTTCCGATATTTTTCCTCAATTTGCTTTATTTGAAACAGGAGGTATTTTTCGTGCTTTGAGTACGCTCAATAATAGGGTAGGAGAGTTCGTAAGACAAATCAATCAAGGTCACTTTATTCATTATAGTGTAACGAATGCTGTGTTTGATCTGATGATTCCTATGCTTGATGCTAATCAGAATATCTTATTTGATTGATATCCCAGAGACTTGCCACAGCTTTTCCATCTTCTTGACTTTGAATATAAACATCATCGTAAACTTGTAGGTATCTACCTCAAATTGGATGAGAAAACTGCGATAGAGCGTTTAGTAAATAGAAAATATTACAAGAAAGATAATAGGATGTATCTTATTAAAAATGATGAAGAGCTGCAATTACTTATCAGTCAAGGTTATGAAATCATTACTAGAGAAGATGATCATCCAGATGCTATTCGTAAGAGAATTGAACAATATCATAAAGAAACTGAGCCCGTGATTGAATACCTCAAAAAACAAGATTTGTTGGTAGAAGTAGACGCAGATCAGACTCAAGAAAAGGTATTTGAGGATATTAGAAAAGTTATCAAACTTAGTATTTAGTTCTTGTTTAAGAGCATTATGATGGATAAAAAACAATTTCAAACATTGCTTGATATGGTGATGCTCAATCTTGATCCGGCAGAACAAGAAAGAATATATAGTCAAATGGATCAGATTATAGGATTTGTAGATAAACTGAATGAAGTATCGATAGAGGATAATACGCTTTCTATCGACCCCATCAAAGCAAATGCCCAACGTGATTATCCTACGAATACTATCTGATTATCAAATGTGGAACATCCTATAGCAAATAATATGATACAAATAAAATTCTGAAGAGGGGAGAAGTAATAGTATTTAAAAAAACACCATGAGTACAGATTCAAAAATCATTATCAAAGTTGTCGAAAGAGACGGTACTGAGCTTGGGTCTTTTCCTGCAAGCAAACATGAAAGTATTCTTGATACAGCAGAAAAACATAATATCGATATTGGTTATAGTTGTCGTAGCGGAGCTTGCTTTTCTTGTGCTTGCAATGTTAAAAAAGGATTTGAAAATATTGATATAGGAAAGTTTGGTTATCCACTTGTGGATGTAGATGAAGAAGATTGTCTTACTTGTATCGCTGGTATCAATGACGATGCTTGGGATGGTACAGACAAGGAAATCCTCCTCAAAAAATTCTAAGAATATAATTATTTTCTTATTTAATTTCTTTTGGCATTGCCCCAAAAGAAACAAAAGGTCTAGTCAAAAACAGCGTTCTGTTTGTATCCATTCAGGATGTTTTTCCTTAGAAGTTGATTTCGCCCCCAGAGGGACCCGCTCATCAACCTTAATTTGTAACTTCTATCAATCTTATTCAAAAT
>CAYVXG010000005.1:21748-25384 GCA_964455295.1 uncultured Candidatus Peribacteria bacterium | reverse complement strand
AATTTCTTTGGACGGTTGGGTTAGAATATTTTTTATGTTGTAGTGCCCTCACCCCAACCCTCTCCCAAAATGAGAGGGAGCATTGAGAGTGGTTTTTTATCCTCAGTAATCCTCCCTTTTCTAGCGTGACAAGCCCATGCACTCCATCTCACTGACTTTTTGGCGAGACAAGTTCACGCACTACATCACCTCTCCTTTTGGGAGAGGCTGGGTGAGGGTCAAAACTAATTACAAAAAAACTAAGAATGCTCTTAGTTTTTTAATTATTTGAAACTACTTTAAGATATTACTCGCATTGGCATTCGCCAAGTCTTCAATATTGATATCCTTTTGATCAAGTTTACTGGTTTCTGCTTCATTGAGTTTACTTCTTGCAAAGGCAATTTCTGCGGGATCAATAGGAGCAATGTTTCCTTGATATCTTTTTGTTTCTTCCAGTATGTTGGTCTGTATCATCTTTGCTAGGAAGGGGATGAGTGAAAGCTCTGATACCTTAAAGAAAGCAATCACAATAAAGATAATAATGATGGGCAGTACTACTACGAGTGCCACACCCTTACTAATTCCTCTTTTTACCATCTGATTTCGTAGTCCCAATGCGATTGCAATACCTGTGGCAACCACAAGAAGTTGGATCATATTAACACGAAATGGCCCTATCTGAAAAGAGATATTGAGCCATCCACCGTCTATGTGTCTGGGAAAGAAAGTTTTCATAGAAGATTAAATTTTCATCATTTCTTCTTGCTTTGCCTTTACTCCACTATCAATTGATTTGTTGTAGTCTTTTACAAGTTCATCTATTCTTTTCTCTCGAGAACCTTTATCTGTTTCTGATATTTCTTTGGCTTCAAATTGTTTCTTGATAGCATTGAGATGTTCATGTCTGATATTTCTGATACTGATTTTAGCATCTTCTCCATATCCAGCCGCTACTTTTTGAAGTTGTTGTCTTCTTTCAGTTGTGAGTATAGGGAATTTGATTAATAAGTGTTCTCCCATATGAGTAGGGTTGAGACCAAGATTCGCATCCTGAATACCTTTGTCGATAGAGGAAAGTACTGATTTGTCCCACGCTTCTATTCTCAAAGTTTGAGCATCTACTACTCCTACTGAAGCGAGGGCACTGATCTTCATATTGTCGTCATACGATGGTACATATACCTCGAGATTTTCAATAAGTTTTGGATTTGCTTTTCCTACTTGTAATCCTGCGAATTGGTCTTCCATATAGCTGATAACTTTATTGAGTTCTTTGCTAAGCTGATCAAAATCCATTGTTGGTAGTGTAAATATAATATAAATTATTAAATATTCTGATTATAGTTAGGTATTATTTCATCAATTGATAGACCATCATGATCATTACGATCATCGCAATGGCTCCTTGTATAAGCCAAAATCTCATTACGATATTTGTTTCTGCATATCCTTTTTTTTCAAATAAATGATGTAAAGGAGCTATGAGAAAAAGCTTACGTTTAAATATTTTTTTTCGTCCTATTTGCAATAAACTTGAACCTACTTCGAGCCAAAATACACTAAATAAGATGATAAAAGGAATGAAAAACCCTATTTTGATAGATATTAAATATACTAGGGTGGATATGAGTCCTCATAGAGCCAAGGATCCGCTATCGCCCATAAAGATTTGGGCAGGATTAATATTGAATCGCAAGTAACCGCACAGCATTCCTATAACAATTCCTATTACTGCGGTAGCCAAAAACCATCCCAAATAGAAGGTAATTCCACCAAAAATAATGAATACAATAAGAATCATACCGCTCATTAGTCCATCCAGCCCATCAGTGATATTAATAGCATTTACAATACTCACAGTCAAAAAGAAAGTAATGATAATATAGACTAAACTAAATTCTATAGAAGTTCCAAAGAGTTCTATCACCTGGCGTCCTGTATTGAGAACATAGGGGATTGGCCATAGATCAATGAGATTTACTCCCAATTTGAGATTGAACCAATAGGATATAAATAAAGCACAGGCAATCATATACACCAGCTTAAACCTTGCTCCTAAACCATTAGATTTAGTAGTGCCTTTGAGCTTAATAAAGTCATCAATAAGTCCCAATATTCCCATACCAAAAAAGGCAAATAAGATGATATAGGTTTCCTGTCTGGAGACCAAAGTATGGTTGATGTAGCCCATCTTAGCAGCTACCCAAGATCAGATTATCATAAGACCCATGACTAAGAAAAATACGATTCCACCCATGGTAGGAGTACCGTTTTTCTTTTTATGAAGTTCATTAAATATGACTGCTTTTTCTCCTGTTGCTGCTTCTTCGCGATTTACTATACCCAATTTCATTCTGCGTAATATAGCAATTACCGATGGATAAATCATCATGGTTACTACAAAAGCTAGTAGTGTACAGATGATGATATAATTCAGTTTAGGAAGCATTGAAAAATTTCAAAATTTAAATCCACAAACAAGGTTTATTTATTACATTGTTTTGAGGGTATCTTCAATAAGGTCTTTTATTCCTTCTTCAATCTCTTTGCTGAGCTCTTTTTTTTCTCTCATTTCATTTGCTAATTCTTGATAACTTGTATCGAGTTTTTCATACAGTGCTATTTCAAAATTTTTAAGATTATCCAAAGGCATAGTATCCAGATAACCATTGAGTCCAGCGTAGATAATTGTTGCTTGTTTATAGAAAGCAAGAGGTTGTCCATTAGCTTGTTTAAGTAATTCCACCATTACAGTACCTCTATCTATTCTTTTTCTTGTGGTCTCATCAAGATCCGATGCAAACTGTGCAAAGGCTTGAAGTTCGCGGAAATAGGCAAGTTCGAGTTTGAGCTTAGAAGCAACTTTTTTTACAAGTTTAGTCTGAGCAGAACCTCCCACACGAGATACCGATAAACCTACATTTACTGCTGGTCTAATACCTGCATTAAACAAATCTGTTTCCAAAAATATTTGTCCATCAGTAATAGAGATTACATTGGTAGGAATATAAGCTGAAACATCATTTGCTTGAGTTTCGATGATCGGAAGGGCAGTACATGAACCCAATCCATAGTCTTCATTGAGTTTTGCAGATCTTTCCAATAATTTAGAGTGAAGATAGAATACGTCCCCAGGATAAGCTTCTCTACCTGGTGGTCTTCTGAGTAGAAGTGAGATTTCTCTATAGGCATTTGCATGTTTACTTAGATCATCATAGATAATCAAAGCATCTTGTTTGTTATATAAGAAATATTCTGCGATAGTAATACCAATGTATGGTGCAATATATTGCAAAACCGCTGGACTATGCGCAGGAGCATTTACTACTACGGTATACTCCATAGCTCCTTTTGCCTTTAGTTCTTCTACAATTCTTCTAATTTTACTTTCTTTTTGACCAATTGCTACATATACACATTTTACATTATCATCTTTTTGATTGAGGATAGTATCAATTGCTATGGTTGTTTTGCCCGTTTGTCTATCTCAGATTATTAATTCTCTTTGTCCCTTTCCGATTGGAATCATACAGTCAATCGCTTTGATACCTGTTTGTAAAGGTTGATGTACTGATTTACGAGTCATTACTCCAGGCGCAATTCTTTCTACTGGGTAAGTTTCTTTTGTTTTGATATCTCCAAGACCATCAATTG
>CAYVXG010000005.1:0-21738 GCA_964455295.1 uncultured Candidatus Peribacteria bacterium | reverse complement strand
GGATTTCCCAATCCATCGACAACTCTTCCCAAATATCACTCTCCAACTCCGATGGAGAATACTTGACCTGTTGATTGTACAGACATTCCTTGATTTACTTGATCTACGGCCCCTAGAATGAGCGCCCCAATACTTCCTACATCCAGATCAAGAACCAAACCTTTGATTCCAGATTCAAACACGATAATTTCTGAAAATTTTGCTTTGTTGAGTCCAGAGATAGTGGCTACACCATCTTTTACAGCGATTACTTCTCCTTTCTCGTCTCGACTATCATTAAGATTAGTGGAATCAATTTGTTTTTGAATTTTTGTTAAGAGTTCTTGTACAACAGACATGATAAGTAATAAATTGAAATAGTAAAATTAGAACGAGGCTTCTCAACTAGATAAATTCCTTGTTAAGAGTGCTACCGTTGCTTAACTAATAGAAAAGAACATTATTTTTTCAATTGAGAATTTGAATTTTATTATAAGCTTCTGTATATTAACTGCTTTTGTAAAGATTTTTATTTCTTTAGCAGGATTCTGGGTAAAATAAAAATCCTAATTTAATACCAGGAAATTAGGATTCTTGTAATGATCTTGGGTCTTAGTCGTTGTTAGTATTTTTTTCTAGACTTTCGATATAATCTTCCAGTTTTTTTGCGTGCTTGGGATCGAATCCTTCTTTACTCTTATAAGCTTCTAAGAGCTCTTTAGCTTCTTTGAGTTCTTGTTCTTGTCTTTGTTTCTCTCTTTCACTGTGTTTTGCTTCCTCTTCTTTTCTCTTTTCTTCATAGTCTAATCTTTTGAGATCTTGTTTTACAAGCCCTAGTGGACTTAAATCTTTTTGATTTCCCTGGTAATACCAAGAGGGTAGTAATTGATTAAAAATTCTTTGTACTTCTTCGTAGGGATTAGTATTTAGTCCCCAAGGCAAGAAATTTTTCCATCCAGAAAAAGAGAATGGATCGCTTAATTCAGGACGTGTTTCAAGATACTCATAATACTCTTTTTCGTTGTCAAACTCTACTACAGTTTGCTTTCCATAATCAGCTTTTCAAAAAAATCAAGTAATTTTTCAAATCTTAGGTTTTTATTTTGTCATAAAAAACTATAAGCAGATATGGATACATTCAAAAATTACCCTCACACTTCTTTGCATCTTATACACTTCAAAAAACCAAGCCAAGCCTTTGATGCTACCACGATCAAAGCCATATCAAAAACATTGGAAAAACAACAAAAGGTGGTGATTTTTGTGAATAAATCAGGTATGCATACGGGGATGATTTGTAATTCTTGCGGTCATATACCTTACTGTCATCAGTGTGATCTTCCTATTTCTTGGCACTACAATGATCACCACAAACTCTTCTGATTATGTTCTATTTGCCAATCTTTGTATACTACCATGGAAATGTGTCCAGAATGCAAAACTGGTAAAATGAAGGGTTATGGGATGGGAATACAAAAGGTGAGCGATTGCTGTGTTGAGCTTTTTAATATTACTCCTGTTCTCGTTCAATCTCGTATTGCCAATTCGGTTCCCAAGACTGTTGCACTTATTCAGTCATTGGATGAATCTCGTATTATCTTGACTACTTCTTTGATGCAGACAGCTTTGATGCAAAATGTAGGTCTGGTCGTAGTTCAAAATGCACTTCCTGCTACTATGCCTGGCTTCAATAGTGAGTATCAAAATTATATATTTTTAAATAATCTGATTCATTCTTTTCAAGCACCGCACATCCTTTTCCAAGCCCATGATTGTGAACATCCTTTGATACAATCTATCGCTCAAAATGATAGTTCACTGTTTCTCAATCATGATACAGAATTCAAAATAAAACATCATTATCCACCCTATGGGGAATTGTGTATACTTATCTACAAAGCAGAAGGAGAGTCAGTACTTTTCAATAAGGTAAACAAACTTTTTCATGCCATGCTTGCTCTCAAAACTCAACAAAAACGTGATGATCTTGAGCTGTATGCAGTTCCTGCTACTATCTATAAAATTTACAATAAATATAGATACCAAATTGTAGTGAAAGGGGTTGATGTGAGAACTTTCATGGATGAGGTTTTTGTTTCATTAAAGCCTTATGCAAAGGGATTTAAAATAGATCGAGGAGCACAAAGTTTCTACTAGTTTTTTAGAAACTTGCATATTTAATGATAAAAATTATTAGTTATTAGTCTTTTTGTCAACCTTATTATGTATCAATATTGAATATTTTACCGTAGTCACTATTAATGAATTCATAGCAGTATATGATGAATTATACTATTGTTTTTTAACCCCAATTATTACTAATTATTATGTCTAAGTTTGTCGGTGCTCACTATTATAAAAAACCAAGTATGTTGCAATCTTGGAAGCATAAGTATAAATCACTTAAATTATCTGGAGCAGTATTATGGTTACCTATTATCTTTTTGTTCATTCCTTTTGTAGTAGGAGGGACATTTTTCTATATCTATATTATTAAAGAATTACCTGACCTTAAACAAATTGAATCTCTCAATCTTTCACAAACTACTACTATTACAGATAGAAATGGAGAGCCTTTGTATAGAGTATTTGATGAAAATAGAGATTATGTACCTCTCAGTAAGATTTCTACGAATATGCAAAATGCCATTATCGCTGCTGAAGATAAAACTTTCTGGTCAAATGTGGGAGTAGATTTTGTAGGTATTGCAAGAGCTGCTTTGAGAGATATTACCAGTGATGGAGCCACTCAAGGAGGATCGACTATTACTCAGCAGTTGGTAAAAAATCTTCTTCTCACTCCTGAAAAAAGTCTAAAAAGAAAACTCAAAGAGTTGGTGCTTACTTTGCAATTAGGATCAGTGCTTGATAAACAAATTGCAAAATCTGATACGAGTATGAGTGGAAAGGAAAGAGATAGAAAAGTAAAAGAGAAAGTATTAGAGCTTTATCTCAATTACATCTTCTTGGGAAATAATAACTATGGAGTGCAGGCTGCCTCAAAATCTTTATTTGGTAGTAACGCTTCAGATTTGGGAGTATTTGAATCGTCTGTACTGGCTTCTATTCCTCAAGCTCCAAGTAGATATGATCCTTACAAAAACAGAGCAGGGCTCGTAGGTGAACTTCAGATTATTAATTCTGTTCAGGAAAAAACCACTCTTGATACTGCAGGAATGAATGAATTGATCAACAAACTGAGATCAATACTTGATGATAGTAAAATCAAAAACAGAACTAATTCAGACGATATGCTCAAATATATTCAAGGACTTATTGACTTTGATTTTACCTACAATAATGAATTGTATAAGATTAAATATACTCTTGGACGTAAAGACTATGTGCTATCAAGAATGTATGAGGATAATTATATTACTATTGAAGAACTCAAAGATGCATTGATCGAAGGTATGACCTATACTTTTAGTAAATCTAAAATAACATTAGATTCTCCTCACTTTGTATTCTGGATATTAGATCTTTTGAAAGACCCAAATAATAAATATATTGGAGAATATGGAGAAGATATGCTGAAAAAAGGAGGATTGATTATTAGAACTACTCTTGATTTGAAGATACAACAAATGGCATTGGACTCTATCCAAGAATCAATTGGAACTATTAAAGGATATGGAGGTAATAATACAGCGCTTATTCATATTGATAGTAAAAATGGAGATGTATTAGCCTATGTAGGATCAGCTGATTACTATAATGAAGCTATTGATGGAAATGTGGATGTTATTCAAAGAGAAAGACAACCAGGAAGTACTATCAAACCGTTCTTCTATGCTTTGGGATTTATTAAAAATCCTCTTACTCTCGATACAACTATTTTTGATATACCGTTTAAACTTGGAAGTTATGAACCTGATAATGCAGATGGAACTTTTTTAGGGCCCCTTCCTTTACGTAAAGCGCTTGCTTACTCAAGAAATATTCCAGCTATCAAAATGTATTTTGCAGCAGGGGAACAAAAAGGTTTCATAGAATTTGCAAAAGCATTAGGTGTATTTGGATTTGATGAAAGTAAGGAATATGGTCCTCCTATGGCGATTGGATCTGCAGAGATGAAAATGTTTGATTTAGCAAAGATGTATACTCATCTTTCAGCAACTGGTAAACCAGGAGAGATTGATCCAATTTTGGAAATTAGACGTCCGGATGGAAGTTTATTATATAAAAAATCTGATACCAGACCAAAACAAGTTATCCCTTCAGGAGTTGCTTATTTACTATGGAAAATTCTTTCTGATCCAGCAAATCTTCCACCTGATTGGGCAAGAAAATTTGCCTTCCCAGGTATCAAGTTTGCTAGTAAAACTGGTACGAGTAACTGGAGACAAGGGGATAAGATCTTACCAAGAGATTGATGGTTAGCTACCTATACACCAAGTAAAGTATCAATTTTCTGGGCAGGAAATACTTCAGGAAAACCTATGCATGCTGATGCATATGGAGGTTGGGTAAATCGATCTACTTGGAATAAATTTTGGACTAAGCTCAAAACAAGTGGATACCTTAGAGATGAAGATATGAAACCCGTAGAAGTAAAACAATTAACGGTAGCGAAAAACTCTGGAAAACTCGCTGCAGAATCTACTCCAGCAGCCATGAGAGTAGCTACTTGGGCATATATCAATAATCTTCCTACAGAACTTGATGCAGGATCAAGAAAAGTAGAACTTGACAAACTATGTATGGGCAAAGTAAGTGATCTGACACCAGCAAGTGATATTGTAACGGTGTATATCAATGAACCTCAAACATTCATGCCAGACAAAAGAGATCTTCCAGATATTATGAAGTATACAGGACAAGGTGTGAGTGTAGAAATGTTTGATTCTGAAGGACAAAAAATCTCAGATATTGTGTATGTAGAACCTACTCAAGAATGTATAGAAAGAAGATTTGGGTCTGGGTCGTCCTCAGGAATGATTGATAAAAATGCTGGGCTTAATGCAAGTATTATTAAACCTACTCCCAATGAAACTATTCAAGATACTGTTTCACTGTGGTATAATGTAAGTGCGGGAGAAGAAATTACTTCTGTCCAGATTATTGTAAATGGGGCAGTAGTAAATACTGTTGCGTATGATAAATCAGTAGTGACGGATATGAAAACTTTGGATCTCAAAGCTGTGAGCGGTCCTACAATTACTCTAGGAATAAAAGCATTTGGTAAGAGTGGTAAAACTTCTAGTGCTTCTGTACAAATACAAAAAAAGGCGGCAAATTTACAAAATCAGATGCCTACATTGCTTACGAACCAAACTACTGTAAAACTTGAAAATGGAGTATATAAGGTATCTTTATTCTTTACTGACCCTGATGGAACGGTAAAAAATGGATCTATTAAAAAAGGTGGAACAGTAATTTCCAACTTTAATGGCAGTATCAGTAGTTTAGAATTATCAGATTTGGGAGTATTGGAATATTCTGTAACTGACAATCAGGGTGGTACTAATTTAGGATCTGTAGACCTTACTTCATTGGGGAATTAAATTTTCTTCTTCAATTGGATTCCTAAAAATTAATTTCTCATAATGAATAAAATTCTTGAGGGAGGGGAGCAATAACGCTTACCTCCTTATTTTTATAATCTGTGAAAGTATAATGGTAGCTATGAAGAAGCTGTCTTGTGATATGTACATACTTGTTTGCAAGTCTGTTTATAACTGCATTTCCATATTGTATATCTCCTATTACTGGGTGACCTAGATGAGCAAGATGAACTCTAATTTGGTGCATCCTACCTGATAATAATTCACATTTTACTAAAGAAATTGCACCCAATTGCTCATGATGAATATTTTGTAAAGTAGTAACGATTGTTGTACTTTCCAATCCTTTTTCTTGATTTACAAAAGTTTGCGCACGACCCGATGTAGCATTAAACCCTTTAAATAAGGGAAGCTTGATATGGTTATTATCTCGAGATGTTTCTCACTGTACTCGAGCAAGATAGATTTTACGGATATTGTGATCTCTAATAAGTTCATTGATATACTGCAAAGCAGGATAGTTTTTTGCTGAAATCAATACTCCTGTAGTATCTTTATCTAAACGAAAGGCGAAAGCAGGTTTGAAAGTCTCACTATCTTCCTTATCTTGTTGATCTTTGGTTTTGAATTCCAAAAGTTGATTCATAGTAATATCTTCCGTATGTTTATTACCTTCATGTGCCACAATTCCCGCGGGTTTATTCCACACCAACCAGTCTTCATCTTCAAATAAGATCAAAGACTCCCAGCTTCGTCATTGCTTAGACATAAAACTCTGAATTGCTCCAGAGTTACTTTTGAGTTCAGATTTTCCTACAAGCTGATCGCTAATAATACTATGAAAAATAATCTGATCTCCTGTGTGAAGAGTAGTATTTTCTTCAGCTTTTCTAATATGCTCAGAATCACTTTTTTTTATACGAATAAGACCTTTTCTGATCCAGTGGTAGATATCTTTGAGAGTGATATGATCGTAGGGTTTAAAATACTTTCTACAAAACCTATCAAACCTTTGGTTAGCAGAATTGCTATCTATAATAATTGAAAATTGTTGCATAACTAATTCTTTATTATTTTTTGATTGTGGATATTACCATTTGCGTCCTGTATTTGAACGAAGTATACTCCATTATTTTGTGGTAACTCCAGAGTTCATGATTGACTTACTTCTTTTTCACTGATCTTATTTCCAAGAGTATCAAATACTCTAGTTTTTATTAGTGTACCTTTTGTATCTCCATCTAGCACAATTCTTAGTTCTTCGCCATGTGTAGGATTAGGATAAACACGAGCATTAGTAAGATCTTCCGCACCTTTGATAAAAATTATATCAGAATAGACAAAACTTTGATTTTGGTCTACCATCTTGAGTCTATAGTAACTTGATTCTTTGTGGATTTGGTCTTCTCGTGTATAATTATGTTTTTCTTGAGTATTTTTTGCATCTATTTTAGCAATTGTTTCTCGATTCGCTCCATCTGGTGAATGTTGGATGTCATAGCCCTCTACGTCTATTTCTTGAGCTACAGTCCAAGTAATCTGATTATTCCCTCTGCTATTTTTTATTCCCATGAAAGAGACTAATTCTACTGGTAATACACTACAGCTTACTTGAGGTCCATTGTCTGTGATTTGCTGTCGTCCATTACCTGAACTATTAGTTCTTGTTTCTGGATGTATATTAATAGTTGTGATTATAGCACTCATTAGATTTGTTGGAGTATTTTTATGAGAATTTCAATCTGCAAAACTAACGCCCAGTGCGTGCACCATTTCATGGTTAGCTACATCTTTCTTTGTTTCCATATTATTAGAAGGTCCAGATGCTTTGATTCATATTACGGCTTCTCGGCTACCTATAGTATTGCTTCATGGTGATCGAGGAGCTGTTCAAGACGCTCCAGCTGGGAAATCAGTACTTGTCCAATAAATAACCCATACCTCATTGTTATTATTATCAAATTTCCAATCTTGGATATTTTGCATTGTTTGAGAAAAATTACCAGCTTCATATAATGTATTGTCAATTTGATTGAGATTCATAAATCTTTCACATTGTGTAAGACCGTAAGTGGGTCCTGTTGATTGACCAATTTCAGCAGATTTATTGCTAAGACTATCAGTAAGGATATCAAATTTGGAATCTAGATTAGGATCTGAAGTACCTCGCATCGCCCATGCAGGCGGTACCATTACATATCTTATAGTCTGTGGAATATTGAGAGTTCTTTCAGAAATTTTTTCCTCTTGTTCAGAAATTTGTCAATGAGTAGATTGATTAGTAGCACGACGTGGAACATCTTTTTTTGCTATAAAATATACATCAGATCATTCTGGAAAATAGAGATTTGATGAATATCATTCTGTTTTTATATATCTTCAAGGTGTTAGTTCTACACCATCATCTGTCAAAGTGGGTTGAGTGATTTCTATTACTTGATGATTATGGGGACTTTTCTTATCAAGTACTTCAGTAATCTCTTTACTAGAGTCTTCTTTTTTGAGAGTTTGAGATTGAGCATCAGGAGTAGTACCCAACATTCCAATTGCCATTGTAGCAGTAACCAAAGCTTTTTTGAGGTTCATAAAAGAAGAATATGAAATAAAATTGTTATGGATATAAACTAATAATCAAAAAAGTCAAGTGATTTTATTTTTATAAATAATCTGGATGTCTTTGAGGATTGAAAGATTGCATAGCAGGCTGGATTCGTTCTGCAAAATCTTCTTGAGTTTCCCATCGATCGCCATCTCGCTGTTGTTTAGCATATTGTCCCAGATAGTCTTTCAAACCTTCTGGACCTCCACTATCTTCTATAAGATATGTTCCTGTTCCTCAGATTATTTTGACTCTTCCTGAATTCTCTTCCTGAATTGACTCTTCATCAGCTCTAGTAAATACTATTTCGAAACGCCAGTTTTCACCGAAGTCATACATATATTTTATTTTTGTATTATTTGTAAAATATTCGGATAAATTATAATTTTTAGAAGAGACATTTTGAGCAATTTCTTGTAGATCTCCAAAATCTTCTTCTGGAAATCCACTGAGATCTATAGGCATAACTTCATATTCTGGATGATTGATAATAAGAGTACCTTCTTCATTTTGGTATTCCCATAAGTGTTCTCCACTAAATCCATAAAGATTACAAATAATATCAGAGAGTTCTGAAAATGTCTTTGTGTCACTAATCTGTATAGTTCTTTGATTGAGAGGTTTCCGGTTTTGTAAGGTAATTTGTAGTGTGTAAATCATCAATCGCTATTTTGAAAAGACATAAATCCTCCTCTCCACTATAATTAAAATATTTGACAAATCAAATAGTGCCAATTATAATCTGATGATACCTTATTTACTTTTTTTGTTGCTTATAATGCCAAAAAAATATATTAATCAGTTTGCTAGCTTTCTTTCTAGAGCTTTTCTTCTGATTATTCTTCTTATTCAACAAATTGTCTCATCTTTAGGATGAATGAATGTTTTGCCAGCTTATGCTGAAACAGATTCCTATGGGACTACTATTGAAAAAACTATTGTTAATGAGACAAGTACAGGAGTAGATTTTAGGATTGACTGGGCTAGTAGTGGGAGTTTATTATCAGGATTCATTCTCGAAGATCTTTTCACCCCAAATCTAAATTTCTTATCTAAAAATGATTCAAGTATTATTAGTGTAACTGATTTTTCTACAGGACCAAATAACTTGAAATGGATATTTAATACAAATATTACACCAGGAACGACTGGTAGTATTTTCTTAAATTTTAGTAAAAATGGAACCGGTCAATTTACAAATACTGGACATATTTATGGAGGGGAATACTCTTGCGATGTAGTTAATAATGAAAATACAGTAAATGCTAATTTTACAGTGGAATCAGCGCCTTTCAGTGCTCCTGTAACTGATTTAATGATTGATAAAAAAGAAGGTAGTTGTAATCCTACTTCAGGAATTTTATCTGGGGGGAGTTTTAGCTCAGAAGGAACAGGAATGCTCTCTTGATTCCAATGAGCACTCAATTGGAATTGTACTAATACACAACCTCTTAGCAGATATAAGCTTGGAGATACAGTTTATTATACTTTGTATGTACATAATTATGGACCAAATCCTGTAACTCAGATAGCAGTTGCTGATAGATTTACCAATGATGCTTTAGAGTTGGTTTCTGTTAGTGGGACTTATTTTGGATCTAGAAGCCATGTCGTAGGATCAAATCTTATTACTTGGACAAATGGATTTTCTCTTGGTGCGAACAAGGGAGCATATATTACTTTGAGATTTCAAGTAATTGCAGATGAATATTCTCCTATAGATAATGAAGCAAAAACACGAATTATGGAAGCAGGACCTAGTCAAAATACCTGGGGAATTATTAATAATACCTACGACTCTCTTACTTATCCTAATGATACAAACTGATCAAATAACAGTGATAGTGTGCAAATCACGGTGAGATCTTATGATCTTGCTATTGAAAAATCTCTTATTTCTGGTACTGAAAATCCTGGAAATACAGTAGTGTATAGATTGAATTTTTCAAATACGGGTATAGCAAGGACAGATATTATGATTAGAGATTTGTTCACTTTTAGTGGTGTGAAGTTTCAAAGTTGGGCAGGAAGTCCTGGTTTGATAGTAGATACTCCACCAACTTTCACACCTGGTACTAATTTTGGTGTTCAACATTGGCAAGGGATACATTTGGGGGCAAATACTAGTGGGTATATTGATATCACTGTGCAACTTCCTACTTTAGTATTATGGTGTATAAATCCACCAACCTTTAGAAATCTTGCGGCAATTGGTACAGATCAAGGTATACCTGGAGAGAGCACTGGGGTCCATATCAATCTTAATGATATAAATATTACCAATAATAATGATACATTTACTATAAACACTCTCCCTAGTGCTGAGGGGGTAAATTGTGGAACTATCAATGCTCCTTATGATCTTCGTATTACTAAGACTGCAGATAAAACAGTAGTCACAGAGGGCGACACGGTAACCTACACTCTTGATGTTTACAATAGCGGTCAGAGTGATAAATTTGTGTATTTGAGTGATAGTTTTACTAAGGGTATGATTTTTGATAGTATAGTAGTTGATCCTAGTAGATATATCAAATGGCGAACCAATAATAACCTGAGAAATGATGTTATGGCTTCTGCTTCTGCACCTGATAACTCAATTTATAGGTCTGCTACTTCTTACTCTAAAAAATCCTGACTATTTGATATCAATAGCTTTGTGTTTGATACGATAAATAAAGATATATATGATATAGTAAGTGGGAGTGTTACTGGGTTGACAGCATGTCAGACATTATTTGCAACAGGAAGTATGTATCAGACAAGTTTTGCGGGAGTGATGTCAAGGTTTGCTACTCGAGATTCAAGTTATTCTACTAATATTGGTTTGGGAATGAGTGTTCCACAAGCAATCGCAACTACGATGGCTGATGTTTATAAAAGTATCTGGATATATACGCAAAATCAAGTTAATGCCAACGTACGAAATAACTCTACTATAGCGAGTCAGGCCAATAATTGTGGATATTATGTGGGATATGAATACGCTCTTAGCCAAGGATATTCTACTACGGAAGCACAAGATCGAGGCGATATTGTTGCTGAGGATATGTCAATGTATATGTCCAATATCAATAACATTCTCAATGATAATTATATCAATATTTTGGACGCAAGGCTGAAAATGGTAGGCTACCTCCCGCACGTTGCTTTATCACAGCTCTTCCCATTGTATACTAATTCAGGGCAGGTATGGGATGAAGTCTATACGCTCTATCAATATCCTGCAGATACCTATGTGGATTTATGGCAAGGGAATACGAATGTACGTGGGCCAAGTTATGTGGTAAGTGGCACAGATATTGGATATACTACTTATGATTATAAAAATATTACAAACGATAATTTTGGAGATTTTATTGCTACTCCCCATGGAAGTTGATTCTATACTATACCGCTCTATACTGCTAGTACTGTGATTGATAACACTCATAATGTTATCTATTTCCAAACTGGTGATACCAAAAATTTCTTCTATGTTCCAGCTAATCAAAACGTACAATTTAGATATAAAATGATAGTCGGAAATGGATATGATACTGGAGATATTATTTCAAATAGTGCTACTATAGCTATGTGTACGAACTCAAATTGCACGCCTGGTAACTTTGTATATAGTAGTGAGATAATTCCAGGAGCAAATAATTCAAGTACTTATAATCTTACATATATTGATGCTAATACTCATTACGATCTCAGTGGTTCAAATATTGTGAGTACACCAAATTCTATAAGTTTAGGATCTCCTGTCTCTTATACTGCTACATATTGTAATAAAGGAACAGATACTGTTTCTGATGCTACTATTACGTATGAATATGATAGTAGATTAACCTATGTATCAAGCACATGAGGAAACTTAGGAACTCCTACCAATGATAATATTAATCATTTACTTAATTGGCCAGGAACTACTTCATTGGCTCTCAATGAGTGTGAAACTATCAATCTTAATTTTACTGTAAATTCTCTTACGAATCCACAAAATAATATTACTACTATTTTACATGTTGGTAAGGAATTGTGAGCTGGTCTAGGATACGCAGGTGATACTAATATTTTCAATAATCATGTTCTTGAAGATTTTGATATTAGTTCACCTCCACTCAATGGAATTGCTTCCAAGAGTATTAGAGGATATTGACCTTATTATCCAGGAGATACCATTACTTTTGTTATAGCTTTTACAGGTCAAGGTAATCCTACTACTATTATTGATGCATACAATAACAGTGTATTGCAATTTAATTCTGCTACAAATGGGGGAGTTCGTATAGGAACACCTGGGAATTATAGTGTGCAATGGACTAATATTAATGGAACCACTACTCATAGTGTTGAAGCTACTTTCACTATTATTGCTGGAGCTGGTGATTATAACAATAGTGCTACTGTAACAAGTACAAATGAAGGATATTGTTCTTATGAAGCTTTATCAAATGTTTTTTCTTCAGTGACAGGGGACTTGGCGATAAGTATATGTGGCGACGGAGTTGTAGGATCGGGTGAACAATGCGATATGGGCATAGGAAATGCTACGGGTAGTGCTTGTAGTGTGTTGTGTACTTTGAATACTCCAAGTTGTAGTGGAGTTGACTTTAACCCTACTGCGGGAAGTCCAGGCTTAGTAGTAACTGGTACTTTACCATATCAAACAGGATTTATTTATAATAATCTGAATTGGGGAGAAGGACCTTCAGTAGTATTACCACTCAACATCGAAACACATATCTTCAACAGCGTGGGAACTTTCCCAATCTCTGTTCAAGTTTCAAACAGTCTTTCTGGTTCACTCACAATCAGCTGTACTGGCCAAACTCAAATCTCATTTGCACCAATCAATGCCATATGTTGATCTGGAGACAGTGCTCAAGTATACACGGGAACAACACCAACTGATCTTTGTGATGCAGGTAACCTAACAGGATTAATCCTATCAGGAAACACTTGGTCTTGGTTATGTGAAGGTCAAAACGGAGGATCAAACGATTCTTGTGATGCACCAGTAGGGTATTGTGGAGATGGTATCATTGGTACTGGAATTGGTTATAGTAACCAAGAACAGTGTGATGATGCTAACTGAGACAATAACGACTCTTGTAGTAACACCTGTACTCTCAATGCACCAAGTTGTGTAGGAGTAGACTTCAGTCCAACAGCTTGAACTCCAGGATTACTTGTAACTGGTACTTTACCAGTACAAACTGGATTCAATTATTCTAACCTTAATTGGGGAGAAGGACCTTCAGTAGTATTACCACTCAACATCGAAACACATATCTTCAACAGCGTGGGAATTTTCCCAATCTCTGTTCAAGTTTCAAACAGTCTTTCTGGTTCACTCACCATTAGCTGTACTTGAGAAGTTGAAATTACCAATTCTTCTATCGATTGAATGTGTGGGACTCAAAATTGACAGACTTTTTATACAGGAACCTATCCTACTCAGTTGTGTGACAGTGGCCCAGCATCATCACCTACTTACGATCCTATCAATCATACCTACGCATGGAGTTGTGCAGGAAGTAATGGATGATTACTTGCAAGTTGTAGTGCTGTAGCTTCTTATTGTGGAGATGGTATCATTGGTACTGGTATTGGTTATAGTAACCAAGAACAGTGTGATGACGGAGCATGAAATGGAGTAAATGGAACATGTTCTTTAAGCTGTCTACGACAAAATCCAGTTTGTCCGACAAACCTTGTATTTACTTGAAATAATGGCGTAGCTCCGCTCAATGTTACTGGACTATGGGATTTAGTTACAGGTACAGTAGCAATGCAATTGGACTGGAATGACTCATCAATACAACTTAATCCAATTTCTGGAGATAATCATATTTATAATTTATCCGGCACATATTATCCTGTTTTGACTGTTGCAAATGCTGCTAATACTGGTATAGTGCAAAGTTGTACAGGAACGGTAACAGTAACAAATGTTCCTCAACCAGGGGTGTGTGGAAGTAAGTACAACGGTAGAAAGGTCTATAGTTTAACATCTAATTCTAGTGGACTTTGCCCAGTAGGACAAACTGTTAGCAATTTTCTTTTCACTACAGGAATAGGAGGACCAAACACTTATACTTGGAACTGTAGTGCAGCAGGTGGCAATTCTCCACAATGTAGTGCCACACAAATACAGCTCTGAGAGTATGCTTTCAATCTCTCCATTAATAAACACATAATCTCTACAGGACCTTATCTATCAGGATCGACTGCAACTTATCAAATTGACTTTTATAATGATTCTGTTGATGATCAGACTGATGTAAATATCACAGATATTTTACCTGCTGGACAACAACTTATTACTTGATCATTGGTCTATTATGATAGTGGATTTGTAACAGAGATACAGACTGGATCTAGTCCTCTAGAGCGAAATATTGATATATTGTATACTCATCAATCAGGATGGATACAGTATAGTACTACAGTTGGTAGTATTACAGGGACACAAGTCAATACAGTAACTATCTTACCATTTACTGGGGAAGAAACTATACCGTATACTGGTGGAACATGTTTCACTGGGCACAATCCTATGTCTGGGTCAGATTATGCTGTTGCTAATACAGACAATGTAGATTGTGAAGAAATTGTGGTAGAGTCTCCAAACCCATGAACTTATGACCTTGCATTACAAAAACTCTATTCTTCTGGAAATTTGGTACCAGGTGGACGAGTGAGATTTGTGATCAACGTCATCAATCAAGGAAATGTTACAGCCAATAATATTACTATTACAGATACCTATCCGAGTGGTCTGACTCTCAATAGTGCAATGAGCTCTGTTCCTTGGATTTCATCACTAGGAGCAACAAGCTATACTTTGCCTACCTTGTGATCAGGTCAGTCTACAGGACTTGAGATAGTATTTGATATTGCTTCAAATGCAACTCCAGGATCTATCCTTACTAACCGAGCTGAAATATCTAGCGATGATGGAAATGATATCGATAGCACGCCTGATACGAGTACTGGAAATGATACTTATAGTGGAGATAATAATATAAGCGGAAATGGTACAGGAGGACAGGATGAAGATGATCATGATCCAGAAAATATTACTATTCCAAATCCTGGAGGTGGTACTACCTATGCTCCAAATCTTATTCTTACTAAGACTTGATCACTTGTGACCTACCAATCTGGAAATATCATCAACTACACTATTGATGTTACTAATATTGGTAATACAGGACAAAATAATGTAGTAATTACAGAACGACTCCCAGTCTGATTATATGGATATAGTTATAGTTTTGCTGGTCCTGGTCCTGTAAGTACAGGAGCGGCTACAGCTACATGATTTACAGTGACTATTGGTACTATCTATCCTGGACAACACTATACTTTACTTGTAAGTGGTATGCTTATCGGGACAAGTACTCAACTCAATACTGCTTCTATCACGAGTGGAACCTGTACTACTTGTACAGGAACATGGACAAGTGACCCTTATGGATCACCGCTATTGAGAATATCAAAAATAGGAGATAGAACACTTTACCAATCTGGAAACATTATTAACTATACTATCGCTCTTTACAATGCAGGTAACACCTGAGCTTACAATACAGTAGTGACTGAAAGCTATCCTACAGGATTCAGTTATGCAGGAAGTAGTACGACAAATGGAACTTACAATGCTAGTTCTCGCGAATGGACTCTTCCATATATCGCAGCAGGTACTACAGGTTATCTGTATTTGTCTGGTACATTAGCAGGAATAGATCGCAAAGAAAATACAGCAATGGTAACAAGTGGTGTATGTACAGTGTGTAGTGGTACTCGACCTACTGATCCACAGCTCCCAGGATATGACTTAGCACTTATCAAGACTCTTGTTGGTGTAGTACGTGCATTCTCAGTGGGGCAACAGGTGAGATTCAATATACAGATAACCAATCAAAGTTCGGCTATGACAGCTCACAACTTTATTATCTCTGATATTATTCCTCTTGGTCTTACGCTCAATGATCCTACTTGGATATTGAGTGGAGGAAGAGCGTGGTCTGTATTTAGTGGAACGCTCGCACCTGGTGCAAGCACAGGAAAAACTATTACATTTACTGTCAATGGATCTATTTTAGGTACTATTATCAATCGAGCTCAGATTTCTAGCGATGATGGAGATGATATTGATAGTACTCCTCATAACTGGAATGGTTATGACGCAGAAGATGATGATGATAGTGATTACATTAATGTAATCACTAATAGTGGTCCTGGATGACCTTATATTCCTACACCACTACCACCATGCGTAGGAGATTCTTGTTACACTATCGCACCACCAACACCACCAAACCCCGTTGTTACTACGATCAAAAAAATATTTACTAATATTCGTGATGTTATTTTCCCTCAAGCGAAACATATTACTCCAGTAGTAATACCACGTACTGGAGCTGATATTGAAGAATAATAATTTGATTTATTATCACTAAAAAACCTCCGATCGGAGGTTTTTTTATAATTATTTTTTTATTGTTACCAAAAGGTAAGACCTATTTTTCTGCTTATTAATTTTGAATTAATTTATTTGTTATCTGTCTTCCCTTTTTTAATTTTAATTTTTATTACACTATGTTCTATTTGTAACATTTTGGAAACTAATAGTTTTTTCTTCTACGGTAATAGGAATTCTTTTCCCAATCTATATTTACTACTTCTACTTTATCCCAGTTGATAAGCTCTTCTTATCTTTAATTGTAATATAAGAATTAGCAGGATTTGGATAAATTGAAATTGCTATTTTCCCATACCGCTTCTGACATCATATTTATATTCATAGAGAGTTCTAGATTTATAGTATTTTTTTAGATGAACACTATGAAATTATATAATTCAGGAGAATTTAATTTTTTAACAATGATCAGATTATTTTAGTACTATACATTAAAAATAGAAATACAAGGAAAGAATACTCTTTGTCAACTAAGTAAAATAAGTAGTTAGGAGAGTCAATTTTTTTTGCTTATTTCAGCCTTTTTTTTGTAAGAATGCTTATCAATTTCCAAGCTTTTAATTATATACTATCTATTAAAAAATGAGGGTTTTATTTACGGTTACTGCTTTATGAAGTTTGCAAGGTGATTACATACTACTATTAGGGTTTTTTCCTTTTTCCTTATTCTCTTGCATTTTTTCTGAATAGAGGCTCTCGCACAGGAAATTCCTAGTACGACACCTGAAGCTTCTGTAGTCATGCAACCTATCTCTTCTGCTGATACGAGTACTGAAATTTCTCAAGATCCAATAGCAGAAGCTACAAATATTATGGTGGATGCGTCGCAAAGCACTGAAGAACTGGAAAATGAGAATCCTCAAACCCAGCAAGAACAATCTGTGGAATTTTCTTCAGAAATCAGCTCTGATTCAGGATCTGCACAAACAATTACTGAAACTATCTATGAATTTGAACCTACAGATATCAGCCTTTCTTGAGAGTTTTCTGAATACATTCCTGAAGCAGCAACTGGAGACCTCGCTACTCAGATTAATGAACTTCTTAATGCCACTTTAGAGCAATTCAATCAACAATTAGCAGGATTATATGACATTACTAATTATGGAGAAGTAACCATAATGTTGCCAAAAAATGTCACTATTTCATCTCTAGAGGATCCTATTGATGTGACTATACTTGAACCTGAAATCCAAGCAAATAATCAGGAAGCCGAAGAAGAGCAACTCTTAACTATTTATACTCCTCAATGATCCGACTCAGGAGAGCTAGTGGAAGATATTTATGAATATACTCCTCTAGACGCATCTGGACAAGTAGAATCTATGAGTGCTGAATCTGAAGTAGTCCTAAACTCTGGAACACAGGAAAATAATTGAGATTCTGAAATTATCAATAATCCTCAATACACTGAAAATGTTCAAAGTTATAACTACATAGAAGGAATTACGACAGGTAACCTGAATTTTCAACTTATTGAATACTCAGGACTTGATAATACTAAAACTATCCAATCTTTTGAATTTGGTGTTCATGGAGAAGATGTCTTATTTTCTAGTCCTGTAAGAATTGAAATTAATCTCACTGAAGAGCAGATGCAGTACCAAAGCTTTGAACTGCAAGTGAAGCACGAGAGTGATAGTAATTATAATACAGTCTGATTATCTATAAATCCAGATACCTTGTGTGATACTGATGGAAATGCAACTTTGCCTGGAACTCACATTATTCCTATTCAGGATAAGATTACTTTTTATACTTGTCGTGCTTCAGATTTTCTTTTATTGGCTCAATTGGATCCTGTAGAAACAAACACAGGAGACTTAATGGCTTGTGAAGCTCCTATAATCTGGACAAATACTACTCAATTTATAAGTACAAATACAGGACTTACTCTCACTAATCCTAATGATCCTACTTTTGCAACCAACAAAGATCACTTCTACCAAGGGGCAAATAGTACTGAATTCACAGAAGATGCTAGAGTATATTTTACCGTGTCAGACAGTCCATTTACCATTGGATTTAGCACTGGAATTACAGAAAATTATCATAGTGGAAAGAACATGAGATTTGCTGTCTACTTTAGTGAGACAGGAATTTTACAAACACAGCAATATGGTGAACTATTAGCAACTCCTGGAACATATACAAGTGGTGATAGTTTTTATTTCCTTCTTACAGGGAATAGACTTGAGCTCTATACTCTTGGTGGGGACTGGATTACGAGTTGGCCAAATGAACTTTCTTATCCAGTATACTTAGACGTTCATTATCCTATTTCATTGAGAGATGAACTTTCAGAAACTCGTATTACAGATGCAAAATTTGCCAATATGAGTTGTCTTATGAGTTTCAATATATGCGGAGATGCTTTAGTATGACCTGAGGAAGAATGTGACTTAGGAAGTAAGAATGGTAGTGGGGGATTATGTATGATGGATTGCACTTTCAATCCTCGTATGAAAAAAGAAGAAGTGGTAAAAATTTCTGAAGATATCCAGATTACTATTCCTGAAAATACTGAGATTTCTCGTATAGTACAAAATAAAGATACGCAAGTCACTATTTACGAAGGAAATACTGAAACTAATTATAGAGGATATAAAACTTATAGTCCTATTGATGATGGAGTTACAGTTAGTGATGGGGAAGAAAAATTATATGAGTATGTTCCTCAATCTATGATACAAGAAACCAATCTTCAAGCGCAAGATCTTATTCTTGAGGAATATAAAGTAGAAGAAATTAAGGATTCCATACAACTTGAAGATGTGGAGAATTTTTCTTGAGAAGTGGCAAAAATGTTTGAATTTGGTGAAGTAGGAGAAGATTTAATATTCTCTAAGCCAGTTAAGATAGAAGTAAAAATAGAACCAAACTCTGCAGGTCCTTTTGGTTTCAATCTTTACACAAAGCATGCCAGTGATGATGAATTTAATACAGTCTGATTATCTACAAATCCTGAAACTTTGTGTGATGCACAAGGTAATCCTACATTACCTGGCGATACTCTCAAACCAATAGACGGTAAAATTACTTTTTACTCATGTCGTGCTTCACAATATATTTTTGTAGCAGCCGATTGTAAGACGGCTTCAATAGGAGTTGAAGGTTTTGAGTGTGTAGCTCTTTTGGACTTCTATAATAGCACTAATGGCTCTGGGTGGGCGAATACTGGTAAATGGCTTGAAAATACGGGTGCTCATTTGTGGTATGGGCTTAGCGTATCAGGAGGACGTGTAATAGGGATATCTTTGGGGGCTAATAAATTATCTTGAACGTTCAATGATTCTTTGAAAGATTTAACGATGATACAGAACTTTGATGTACACGCTGGTTCTGCGCCCAATAAAAATACTATCACTTGACCCTTACCTAGTTCACGATCCGCCTGGACCAAGATAGAGAATTTCAATATCAATGCTCTTGGAATAACTTGACCCTTACCTAGTTCACGATCTACCTGGAACAATATGAATAATTTTACTGCCAACATTAATCAAATAACTTGATCCTTACCTAGTTCACGATCTACCTGGACCAAGATAGAGAATTTCAATATAGCTGACAATCTTTTGACGGGAACCCTCCCTAGTTCACGATCTAATTGGACTGGCATTAAGAACTTTACAATCTGAAACAATAATTTTACAGGAGAGTTACCTAGTTCCCGATCTACTCGAACAAATATCGAATATTTTTACTCCTATTTGACCACTAATATCAATGGAACTCTTCCTAGTTCTTACTCAAATTGGAAAAAAATTAAAGTCTTTGATGTCTTCTCTAATAAAATTTCAGGTACTCTTCCTAGTTCTCGATCTACTTGGACAGGTATACAAACTTTCAATGCGTCTATTAATAAACTTACAGGCACTCTTCCTAGTTCTCGATCTACTTGGAATAAAATTGGTTCATTTGCAGTTCACTCTAATCAACTTACAGGTACTCTTCCTAGTTCTCGATCTGCTTGGACAGGTATGCAATTCTTTTCTGTTAGCGCTAATAACCTTAATGGTAGAGTTCCCGCTAGTCGATCTACTTGGTCTGCTATTAGCACTTTTTGAATTAGTTGTAATTATATGGATCGTGAGCGATCAGGCTATAAGGCTTTTCCTCTTCCTAGTCCTATCTCTAGTACAAGTCCTACATTGTGGGTTAATCAATCTGATATCGTCGCCCCTATTATTGGCTCACTTTCATCTCCTGCAAAATGAAGTGTAGATACTGGATTTGATTTGGGAACTTTTACTATAGACGAAAACTCTTATGCAGTCAATGGTTCAAACCAGGGATTAAAAATTAACTTATCAGGAAGTGCAGGATGTAGTGGTTTACTTCTTCAAGATAAAGTAGGGTGAAATACTTCAGGGGGGCGTATTACTATCAATAGCGGGGTAGTAGACCTTCACATAGGTATGCCAGTAGGAATAGCAACAGGAACTTATAATTGTACCCTAGTAGTAGAGGATCGAGGTGCACAAAATGGTGGTAGTTGTGGGTTGACCAACCAGATGAATACTAGTAATTCTATTAATTTTAGTTTCACTTATGTTAAACCACCTATAGATGGAGCATGCGGAGCACTCTATAGTTGAAACATCTATGACTTCAACAATAGCTGAGACTCCCTTAGTGGAGGAACTATAGGTCTATGTGCTACAGGTACTCTCACAGGATTCACCTACAATACTGGAACTCATCAATGGTCATGGTCTTGTCTGGGACAATATGGTGGTAGTGGTGCATCCTGTGGTGCACAGGAGCTGTATTGTGGTGATGGGATAGGTGTATACACATCTACACTCATATCACAAAATTCATCTGGTATAATATGAGACAGTAGCTCTTCTTATTTTGATATGTCATCTGATGGAAGGTATGTCGCATTTGAATCTTTTGCAACAAATCTAGTGGCTGGAGATACAAATGGGGTCGCTGATATTTTCGTCTACGACAGACAAACTGATACTATGCAAAATATCACAAGCATAGGAAATAGCTACTCTCAAAACCCAGCTATCTCATCCGATGGAAGATATATTGCTTTCCAATCTTTGGCTTCCAATCTTGTAGCTGGAGATACCAATGGAAAACAGGATACCTTCGTCTACGACAGACAAACTGATACTATGGAGAATATTACAAGCATAGGAAATAATCACTCTTGAAGT
>CAYVXG010000004.1:41437-43258 GCA_964455295.1 uncultured Candidatus Peribacteria bacterium | reverse complement strand
GAGCCTTGCTATGGTATCTGATGCTTTCCCGCGAGACTGTACACAGCTGAAAGACTTGAGAAGGGGAGTATTGATACTTGCAGAAAATTCCTCAAATCCTCCTGTGGACTTGAAAAATGGTGACATATAATTGAGAAAATCTTGATGAGACATGGATTAGGGAGAAAAGTAGATATTTATTTGCATTATATTTTGTTTTGATTATACTATTTACACTACACTGTTTAGTGTAAACTGTTTAGTGTAAATATGAACTCATATACTGTATTTTGTACAGAATATACTACTTATATTAAAGTATTTAATTGCTTTCCAAAAACAATGAAATTTAGGAACTCTTCTTTGCAACAGGTGATTGATTGCTTTACATCTGATTCACTTTTGCAACCCATAAATATCTCTTTGCAACTCAATAAGTCTCCAGCCTTGATTCATAGGTATTTGAAAGAGCTTGTGAAGCAAGGGATTTTGGTTAAAGACGGATTGGGAGCTCATGTGCGTTATAAACTCAGTGACAAACAACTCAAGATACTCAAAAAAGAACATACAAGTTCAGATAAAGAATTTGAGATATTTCCAGAAGAAGAAAATCATATCTCTTATTCACAGGTAAAAATCATGGAAGAGAATTTTTTCAAATTTTCTGCTAGTGGTGAAATCCAAGAAGGCATTGAGGGATTTTATGCTTGGTGCAAAGATAGAAAACTCAACCCTCAAGATAAAATAGGGGACTATATTTCTATCTATAAGCATATTGAAAAGATTCGCAATAGTTGTGGAGTGATTGATGCCACAGATGCATTTGATGCTATCTCTGGAGATTCTTATTTTAATCATATTTTTTATGCAGATCAATATAAGTGGATGGATTTTGGAAGAGGAAAGCTTGCAGAACTCACTTTTTATGCTAAGCAATCTCAAAAACTTTCTTTGATTAATGCTTCTATTGATATGATTATTCATAAGATTCGTTGTCTTATAGGAAAGTATAAGATTGATCATATTGCCATTGTACCACCCAGTATTCAGCGTAAAAATCAGCTTCTCAAGATACTCAAAAAAAAACTAGAAATACTCAATCTTCCCTTCTTGTCGATTGTGAAAGACTTCCCCAATGATATTCCTATCCCTCAAAAGTCCCTCAAGAATCGTGAACAAAGGCTAGAAAACGCTAAGAAAACAATTATAGTCAAAGAAGAGAAAATACAAAAAGAAAATACAATTCTCCTGATTGATGATTTTGTAGGATCAGGATCTACTCTCAATCAAACTGCCAAAAAACTCAAAGATAAGGGAGCAGGAAAGATTATTGGTTTTGCTTTCGTAGGAAATACCAACCTTAGTTATGAAGTTATCAACGAAATTTAAATTTACAGCTAGCAAATCTATGAATATTCAGCTCCCAGAACAATTTATAGGTTCTCGTATCGATAAAGCTCTTTCGGATTATTTTTCTTTATCAAGAAATTTTTTCCATCAATTATTTGAAAGGAATCTGATAGAGGGAATAATAGGTGGCAAGCAAAAAATATTGAAAAAGTCCTATACTTTGGAAGGAGGGGAGGAGTTGATATTACCTGACTTGCAGAGATATGAAAATAAGCAGATTTTAGCAGAGAGTCCTGATATTGACTTGGAAGTAAAACTCGAAACTCCAGATTATATGGTAATTTATAAACCAAAAGGTGTTCTTAGTCATCCGAAGACCTTATTTGATGTAAGTGAAGCTTCTGTAGTAGGGTTTCTCTATCATAGGTTTGGCCAGCTCCCAGATGGAGGGAGCCTTGTGAAAGCAGGTTTGATTCATAGACTCGATAAAGA
>CAYVXG010000004.1:24644-41427 GCA_964455295.1 uncultured Candidatus Peribacteria bacterium | reverse complement strand
TGATTATTGTCAAATCAGAGAAGGGATTGAGTTATTTCAAAGATCTCTTTGACCGCAAATCTCACCATGCAGTAGAGGGAAACACTGAACAAGTGGTACCATTGCACAAATACTATAGAGCAGTGTGTGAGCTTACTAAGCAGGGTGAAGCTTGGCTCCACTCTCACCCTCAAGCTCACACACTTTCCTCAATGATTCAACCCAAAGTCAATGTATTTGGCTATCCTAAACTCGGAATTACAAAAGTTCTCAAACATACCATTTCTAGTGCCAAAACCTGATCTCATTATTCTGATATTCAAACAGTCACTCTTGAACTCGAGATTCTTACGGGCAGAACCCATCAAATCAGAGTCCAACTCAGTGAGATAGGTCTCCCTATTCTCGGAGATTACCTCTATCATCCTGCTTCTCCCAAAGACTCACCTCTCATGCTTACCGCTTTCAAACTTGAGTTTACAGATTGCGATAACAAAAAACAATGTATCGAACTTGATACATTGTAGTAGACTCATTGGTTAATGAGTGATTATGGTGTGGTGTTAGAAATCGATAGGTTGGTAACTTCATTATTATTTGATACTATTTGAGCATTTCCAAGAAGAATATCTTCCGCCTTTCCATTGTGAATAAAGGTAGCGATACTTTCTCCTACTTCGATGCTTGTTTGTGGGATGCTATATTTTGTCATACTTGGTCCCATCTTTTCAATACTCACTTGGGTATTTGGGGTTTTAAGTACTACTTCAATTTCTGGGCTATGACTTATCATGATATCTATGCTTTTGATATCTTCTTTATTGATATTACTTACTACGATTAGTTTTGAAGCACTTGAGCTATATCCAATATCTCCACTAATACGATTGGTAGGAATATTTCCTGTAATATCTGAAAATAAACCAATTCTTACTGTAGGATTAAATGCTAAAAAAGCTGAAAATCATAAGAATAATCAGATTATTCACGCTATAATTGTATGCTTATAAGTAGCACTATGAGCATAATGAATGAGTAACTTCTTCATAAGTGAGGATTAAGTCAATAAAGACAATATCTATGATCTTATTATATCCCCAAGTGGTTCAAAAAGCAAATATTTAGATAAATTTCTTTTCCAAAATCTTAAAAATATTGTTTTTCTTGAGATCGTTGAGTACAAAATCAATCTTACTTGGATTTCCTATATCGATAGTGATGTTTCCTACAGACATGTCTCCTTCTGACTCTAAGAAGCTAATGTGTTTAATATTCAGATTATAATTATTTAATAATAAGAGGATTTTATGTAGAATTCCAGCTTCATTTTTTACTTCCAAGGTCATAGAAAAGCGATATATAGGAGGTTCTTCATTTTCATAATGAGCTGCAATAAGTTTCTCATAATTTACAGTATGAAGAGCCTTACAGCCGATGTGATGTATTTTCAAGCCACTCTTCCCTGATTTAGCAATAATTTGAGGGTTTTTATTGTCTTTACACTCTGGGCATAGTATAAATTCCAGATCACTCTGCTCATCAATGATAATATGTTGTTTTGTGGTAGCAATTAAGTCTGTTGCTACGGGAGATATTTTAACTTTATGTTTTTTGACCTTATAGAAAGTATTGATGAAACTTCCATATCCTCATTTTTCGAGCATTTCAATAAGTTTTCCTTCTAGTTCTTCTGGATTTTTTTCGTACTCTTTCCGGATGAGACAGGTGGGACTTTTGAAAGCTGGCAACTTTTCTTCTGCCAATCTCAAATTCAGATTATCAATACTTCTTGCCACTAATCTGTCTCTAATTTTAGTTTTTAGGAATTTACTCACTTGATTTCTTGCTCCTGCAGTTTGGAGTATGTAGAGTCGTGACTGAGTAGCACTGTATTGATTTTTTCGTGTATTGATACTTACAATATCTCCAGTTTTGAGTTGAAAATCGATAGGTACTATAGAACCATTTACCAATCCTGCTTTATATCTCAACCCTACCTCAGAATGAATTCTAAAAGCAAAATCCAATATAGTAGAGCCTTTTTTGAGCTCTATAATATCTCCTTTGGGAGTATAGGTGAAAATCGTATCATCAAGTAATTCAATCTTCATTTCTTGTTTAAATCCTTCATTATCATCCTGATATTCTTTTACGATATCTTGGAGTTTGGAAACTCGTTGCGTTTGTCTCGTATCTGCCCTAAACGACTGCATTTTCTGCTTATTATATCCTGCAGCTTTATACTCAAAATGAGCTGCCACACCAAATTCAGCATATTCATCCATTTCATCAGTTCTTATTTGAATTTCCACTGGGAAAGCGAAAAGTCCGAGTATGATACTATGAATAGACTGATAGCCATTTGGCTTTGGAACTACGATATAATCTTTGATTTTGTGAACAAGGGGAGTATACATATTATGTAAAATCCCCATAGCGAGGTAACAGCTCGGGATAGTATCTACAATCACCCTAAATCCTACCAAATCGTTGATAGCGGCAATACTGGAGATATCTGCGCTTCCGTGTTTTTGGGTTAATTTTTTGAATACACTTCGAGGAGATTTTACTCTTCCTTTTACTTCAAAATCTTTCATTCCCTCTTTTTGTAATGCTTTAGTGAGAATACCTACGCCTTTCTCACTTGCTTTATTGTAGATGGGTTTGTTGAGATATTCTATAACCTGACCGCATTCTTGAGGGTAAGAGATATGGAAACATCAATTTTCAAGGAGATATTGATAAGCATAGAGTCCCAGCTTCTCAGCAATAGGAACATAGATTTCTAGGGTTTCATTTACTATTCTCAACTGTTTTTCCAATTTAGGGTGAAAATGCAGAGTCTGAATATTATGAATTCTATCAGCTAATTTAATAAAAATTACTCTCAAATCTTCTGACATTGCAAAGAAAGTTTTCTTGATAGTCTCGATTTGTCTTTCTTCACCACGATACTTTATTGTACTTACTTTTGTTACTCCTTCACACAGTTTTCTCACGACAGATCCAAATTCTTTCTCAATCTCATCCGCACTAATATCACAGTCTTCAATAACATCGTGCAACAAACACCCCTTGATGGTTTCTAAATCTGGACGAATGATCATCAAAAATCTTGTTGCCTGTACAATATGAGAAATATAGTATTCACCTGATTGTCTGATTTGACCGCTATGAGCTGCTCTTGCGTATTCATAGGTAGTTTGAATTTGAGCTAATTCATCAGTATTGAGGTATTCTGAAGCTGTTTTTTTGATCTGATCCACCACAAACTGAGGATTGGGATCCGTGATTACTTGATAATTGAAAAATGATTTTAGGTTACTTATCGACATGTGCTTATACTAGCTTTCTTCCTTTTTTTTGCAAAACAAAATGAACTAAAATGGATAATTTATAATCTGATTTTCGGATATGAAAAAACACTGTCCTGAAAGGCAGGACAGTGTTTGTAATTTTTAATTTACAATAGAGAGTCATTTAAAATTTCATATTATACACTCTAACACTCACAATCAATGTATTCCTCCTTTTGACTCGTGAGATGTTTCCAGTTTATATTAGCTAATCTTGAGCTATAAAAGTTGGCAAGTATGTTTTGATATTCAGAAATACTTTCAGGGTTTGCTTTGATGTCATCTCTGATACGTTGATAATCTCGTTTATCAAAGTTAGCATTTTTAATTCTGAAATCTTGTTGTGCTTTTTGATAACATTCTTTGCAGCAGAAACCAAGATGTTTGCGGTATTCTGTAGGCTTGCAGATGATGCGAGCATTACATGGGCTATATCTACAGTTTTCAATATTATCAGTGAGACCATCCGTATAGATACAAACTCCGATGGTGGTGTGAGTCTTACTATCTCCCACTTGTGTACTTATTCTTCCATCAAAGGTATACAGATTCCCAAGTCGGTTTCCGTCATTCAGACTATTGATATATTTTACAATTCCTCAGTCTATACTATAAAAATTTGATAAACCTCCCTTATGAAGCATTACCGCTAACTTCTCGCATCTAATTCCTCCAGTGCAATACATGATGACGTATTTTCCAGCAAATTTTTTCTTATATTCTTCCACAAATTTCCCCATTTCACGAAAATTTACTGTTCCTGATGGAACCGCATGTTTGTAATGTCCAAGTTTGTATTCATAACTATTACGCATATCGAGTAAGATGACATGCTCACTTGGTTTTCCATGAATTTTTACTTCATTTCCTATATGACCTATGGTGAAATCAATTTCTTTGTCTCGATTATCTATGATAGATTTTACTTGTTCAATACTGGCTTCTTGTTTATATTTTTCTACATCTTCAGGGGTAACAGGGTAATGGAGGGCTACGATTTCCTTGCGGTACTTCACGATCATGCGATCAAAATAATATTCATCCACTTTACTTGATTTTACATCAATATCTGGGATATCTTGATAATAGGGCTTTGAAGCAAGATATAATTTATAAGCAGAAATTTGTCACGCATTACCAGTAAGTGTGGCACTAATTCCTTCTTCCCCGATATAAATTCTTCCTTTTAATCCTATATCAGTTGTAAATTGAAGATGTTCTTTGATATGGTTTTGAATATCAGGGATAGAAACAAACTTGTAGAAGGTTAATAAAATAAGATTCTTTTTTTTCATAGTCTTTAGATATGATAAGATTGAGATGGTTTTAATATAAGCATCTTGGGCATTTTTACAAGAAATTTTATCTCCATTATAAACAGGATAAGATACTAAATCCTCTTGTATTTTTCTAGTTTTTCCTTTTAATATACTTACTTACATTGTCAAGTTTGCATAAAATTTGGTTGAAAGCAATTTAAGTGATAGTATCAATGCTTTCATTGATAGAAGTCGTCTTTCTAAAAGTAGAGTAGACGACTTTTTTTGAATCAGTTCTTGAAATTTAGTATTATATATGTATTTAGTACATGAGCTTTATTGCGCTCTTCCAAAATTCGATTTGACCGCACTCTGAAAGCAGAGTTGCGGTTTTTATTTTTAGTACTCTTCTTCTCCTTCTAGATCAAATGCTTGTGTAATATCACTTTCATAATCTCCGTCTTCAAGAATGATATTAGCTATGATATCTTTATTATTAGTAAGTCCATAAGCCTCCCATTTACCTCCTTTATTATTTCTCTTATATTCGTGTTCAATCATTATACATAAACAGATACGGTCAGTGTGTTTAAAATAAAATAATCCTAAGCCTACTTGAAATTTTTTTTCATCTTGCTCATTATTTTCTAACCAATCATTCTCTCGAAGGATCTTTTGGAGTTGAAGAACTATAGTTTTTTCTTTTGCTCTTTTATCTCCTATAAGTTCAATAACTTTCTTTTCTATATCTGTAAAACTCATCTTTTCTAGGTATCGTTTTAGCCCTTCATCTTTTTGTAATTTCATTCTTCTGTACGAAAATTCACCTTTTTCTCCGCAATCAATTCTTAATAACTTTTCTAAATCATCCAATAATTTGAGACTTATTTCTTTATTTATATATAATTGTTCTTGAAGTAGAGCGATTGCTTTTTGATCTTCATACACGGCTCGGCCTATTATAGCTTCAATTTGTTTTTTGAAAGTTTGTGAAAATATTTTTCGTTTTGGGTCGTTCCATAATATTTGATCATTTAATTGTCCATCAGCTATCAATAACAATTTCCCTCTTACTGTTTTAAACTCTTCTGTATCAGGATCAATATCCGTAATTCTTTCATATATATCTTTTATTTTCTTGGGACTAAATAAATTCTTAAGTTCAATTGCGTTCATATTATCCTCTTTTATATATAAATAACTTTATTTTTTGTATGAAATATATCAATTGATAATCTGATGAGGATAATTATCCTCATATATACTAGTTGGCTTATTATTTAGCTAAATAATTAAAAAATTAACTATGTCAATAAAAAATAATATAAAAACGAATTCTTTTCATATTGCCGATTTGCAAAAACTTCCAATAGATCAGCTTATTGGTATTTTGGAAAGTTATAAAGCTACTTCTAATCAGCCTATTTTATTACTTGAAAGGATTCTTAATCCACTTTTGGAGAGATGTAAAACTATACAGTCTTTAGGTCTAGGTTATCTCAATCTTTCTCGTGCTATGGAAACTTTATCATGAGGAGAAATTCAAAGACTAAGACTAGCGAAACAATTGGGAAATAAACTGACAGGAATTATCTATGTATTGGATGAACCAACCATAGGTCTTGATAATGCAGAAATTCAAAAAGTGATTAGAGCAATTAACACCCTCAAAGATATGGGAAATACCATTGTAGTAGTGGAACACAATGAAGAATTTATTACCTCATCTGATTGGGTAACGGAAATCTGACCTGGATCAGGAGATTTTGGAGGAGATGTAATATTTAATGGTTCTTATGATGATTTCCTTAAATCCAATTGTCTTACGGCTCAGTACATTAGATGAGAAAAAAAAGTGGAAATACAATTTGAACATAAGGTAAAAGATCATCTTATTACCATCAGAGGGGCTCAAAAACATAATCTTGATATAGATAAAGTAGATATTACGCTTGGTGCGTTTACAATTATCACTGGACCCTCAGGAGCAGGGAAAACTACGCTTCTCCATCATACTTTATTTAGATTTTTGGATACAAGACAAAAGTATGTACAAGGATTCGTGCGTATGCATATGCTTCGTAAAGGTCTCAATCGAAGTGATATTGTAGGTGGTCAGCTTATTAAAAGAGCTGAATTTGATAAAGTAGAGGAGGAAGCAATGGATGCTTTCTATAAAGAACTGAGCGTAGATGGAATAGTAGGACGAGAAAATGTACAAAATGTGATCTATGTGGATCAAACTAGTATTGGGAAAACACCAAGATCCTGCCCAGCGACCTTTATCTGAATATTTGATAATATCCGTAAAATATTTGCTTCAAGTAATGATGCGAAAATGCTGGGGCTCAAGGATGGTCATTTTAGTTTCAATAGTAGCAAAGGAGCTTGTACAGAATGTGATGGATACGGGCAAAAGAAGATCGAACTTCAATTCTTGCCTGATACCTATGTTCCCTGTTCGCTTTGTAAGGGGAAAAGATACAAATCTGAGGTTCTATGAATTAAACGAAATGGAAAAACTATCTCAGATATTTTAGAGATGTATATTCATGAAGCCTATACTTTTTTCAATGAAATTGGGTTTATACAAGATGAACTAAAATTGATGTGTGATATTGGTTTAGGATATCTGAAAATGGGACAAGCCGCTCAAACTCTTTCAGGAGGAGAATCACAAAGACTCAAACTCGTAAGACATTTACTCAAACAATATAAAGGACATACGATCTATTTTTTGGATGAACCAACGGTTGGTCTCCACCCTGAAGACATTCAAAAACTCCTCCTTGTTCTCAAGCAATTTTTGAATAGAGGTGACACCATTCTTATGATTGAGCACGATGAAAGTCTCTTACAATTTGCTGATAAAGTAATTACACTTCAAAACGGAAAATCAGTGTAATTATGTTTTTTGCTGATCCAATCTATAATTTTGATATTCTTTCCATAATGCAAGAATTACTCCGATAGTGATATATACATCAGCAATATTGAATACAGCACCAAAACCTAATCGTATAAAGTCTCTCACACCACCCAGCCAAAGTCTGTCTATAAAATTTCCTACACAGCCCGCAATCAAGAAAATTCCAACCCATGGGTTGATTTTTTTGTTAAAGGTTAAATAAGAAATAATAATCAGAAAAAGCACCGTGATAGATTTCACTAACCGAGGATATACTGAGATTCAAAAACTTATACCTGTATTGAAAGTAGGAGGTAATAGTTGTGAAAATATGCCCATATCATAAAAAAGGAATTTAGCTATAAGATCTACTGCAACTAATGCCACAAAAACGCAAATAAACTTGAAATATCTCATAAGATAATAATTAAAACGACATGAATCTTATTTATCTATTTATTATTTGGTACCATGATGCAAGAATTTATTGAATTTTTAAGCACTTATAATGTAATTGGTTTGGCAATTTGATTAGTTATCGGGGCGCAAGTTACTGCCTTAGCCTCTTCTTTGATTGATGATCTTGTTACACCATTAATTCTTTCACCTTTCTTCAAAAAGTTCAAAATAGATAATCTAGAAGAACTCTCTCGAAATGGTGTCTTACGAGGAAAAGTAATTTCAAATTTCATTAAATTTGTGGTAATTGCAGCACTTGTATTTATCGTAGTGAGAAATTTTGATATTCCAGCTAAATAATTTTTCTGATAGATCTCTATCTTCTTCTTTTTTTTCCATTGGATCTTTTACCCCCAAAAGAAGATTGAGATTTTTTTCCTTCATCTAGTTCATCGTTTACTTCTACGTCGATATGAATCCCAAATTTCTTTTCTAGCTCTTGTACTGTAGCTCCTCCAGTTCAGATTATTTTTCCTTTATTGGAAGTATGAGTAGTTAATCTGATAGTATTTGGACTAATTACTTCACATTCTATGGGAAAGTGAAAAATATCTTTCATGAGCTGACTTATATAATCATTTGCAGCATCATTAATAATGTTTTTTTTACCCATTTGATTTTCCATAATCTGATCCAGTGACATTACTACTACTTGTTCACCAAAGGTATAGATTTCATATTTAAGTTTATTTTCTAAGAAGCTAGTTACTTCAATTACTGGTCTTGCAAGATCTGCTGAAGCCATACCACTGGGCATTTTTACCACCTGTTTGAGCTGTAAGATTTCTTGAATTCCTCCTTGATCGATGTAAATAACTGTATCAATAACTTGAGGTATAATACCCATCTCGATCGTTCCGATAAATCTTTGAATACTATCTACGGGGGCAGTAGCATGGATGACACCTATAAGCCCAATTCCTGTGAGTCTGAGATCTTTAAATAACTCAAAATCTTCCTTATTTCTCACCTCGTCATAAATTGCTACATCAGGTCTGGAGAGTAGCAAAATATCTCTAATTTCACTATGAGGAGCATAACTAAAGGAATATTGTACAACTTTTTCATCTACCAATAAATCTCTAGGGCTTTCCAGAGTTTTGATGATCTTATTTTTTTCTACATATTTCTCGATTAAGGCTTGAGCAAAGGTAGTTTTTCCACTTCCTGGAGAACCGCTAATAAGAATTCCTTTGGCTTTATCTTCCATAAGCTCTATAACTTCTGGAGATAATTTATAATCTGATAATACTAATTTTTTAACTGGTTTTACGACAGTGATTTCCAACCCATCTGAAAGAGGTTCCGTAACTACTACTATTCTATAAGGTCAAATTTGAAGAACCTTACTATACTTACGATCTATTTCGAGCCAACTTTGTTCCTTTTCTTCTACTTCTTGCATAAGTTCACGATAAATGTGTTCTAGTTCATCTTTACTGACTATTTCTTTTCCTGTTACTGATTCCCACTTTCCGGGTTTACCTTTCTTTCGCAAGAGAGGGCAGTCTGCTTTAAAATGTATGGACATAGTATGATCATCAAAATAATGATCAAGGAGAGAATTATTTCCTTTTACTGATTGCATATTGAGCTTGAAAAATTAAATTGAAAGAATGTTTTTACTATACTAGTTAATCCTAAGCTGATGTCAAATATTCTAAAAATTTCTGATATTTTGAAAACGAGCCTCCTTTTTGTAATTTTGATAGCTGGATTTTTTGTATATTCAAAATATTTTAGTTGAACTTATTTGCCTATCTCTGATCCTGTGATTTGTGTATATCCGCTTGTGAATCAAAATGGAACACAGATAGGAATAGCTTCTCATCTTAGTGGAGATATACGAATTACTGCCCAGCATGTTTTATATGATTGTGGGGATAACTGCAGAGTGCAGATAAAAAATTATAATAATCAGACTGTAGATTTGAACCTTGGTATCCGTAATGCCCAAGATTTAGGAAACGATAGAGGAATATTTGAAATTGTGAGTAGTTGAGGTTTTACTCCTGTCAATTGTGCTACAGACAATGATGGGCTGGTGAGCTACGTTTCTGGAGTACAACAAAAAATACCCGTAAGTGTTACGGGTATTTTTATATCCTATACACCTGACTATGGTCAAAGCGGTTCACCTTTTTTTAAGCAAGGCAAAATTATAGGAGTTATAAGTAAAAAATGAATTTCTGGTTGAATCTTGACTTTAGTTGATGAAAGTTCAAAAAATTAAAGCATATCATCATCGTCATCATCGTCGTCATCGTCATCGTCATCATCATCGTCTTCTTCATCATCATCCTCTTCTTCTTCCTCTTCCTCTTCCTCTTCCTCTTCCTCTTATTCCGCTTCTACTTCATCATCATCATCGTCGTCATCCTCTTCTTCTTCAGTTTCCTCTTCTTCATCATCCTCCTCTTCCTCTTGTTGTAACAATTCAAGATCAAGTAATTCTAATAATTTAGTCATGTGTGCAAAAGTTAAAATTAAAAACTTCTACTCTTATTATATTTATTTGATTTTGAAAATGCAAATGTTTTTTGTATTATTACAATAATAGGATTTGTATTTACTATTTGAGCTCATATAAGTTAGCGAAATAACTATAGTTATTTCTATAAATTATTATAATATGCTAAAAAATACCCAATAGAGAGTATTTTTTCTTTCTTGTCCTTAGATTAATTCTTTATCTTTACTTTTCTTTGTCGTATGCCAAAAGTTAATATCCTTACTATCGGTGCACTCCTTTTGCTCTATGGACTGGGAGCTCTTTATAGTGTTTCTATTCATGAATCTTTTACTCTTACTGTGGCTGGAGGTGACCCAAGTAATTATTTTTACTTTTTGAGACAGTTGAGAAATATTGGAGTAGGATTAGTAATAGCTTTTGTTATTTATAAAACATCACTTGCTAGAATAAGATCACGAAGATACTTAATTTTGGGAGGAGTACTTATTCTTACTTTATTACTCTTTACTCCACTAGGATTAGAGCTCAATGGTGCAAGATTATGGCTCAAAGTACCTTTTTTAGGCACTTTACAACCGGGAGAATTCTTTAAATTAGGCTTTGTTCTTCTTATTTCTGATTGGTTAGTAAGAAAAAAACTTATTTTACAATCCTTTTGGTGATTTGTTAAATTTTGTATCGTTATTGGGCTCTGCTTTCTTATTTTCCTCTTCTTGAGAGATAATGGAACTATTCTTATTTTGGGACTTACTTCTTTGATTTCTTATCGATATCTGGGAGGGAAAAAGAGATTTGTGGGGATCATGATAGGGGGGTGATTTCTGGCTGCTTTGTTAGTAATCTCTCAGGTCAATTATGTAAAAGATAGATTTGATGCTTTCTTGAACCCTGATGCAGATACAAGTGGAAGATGAATTACTTATCAAATTAAAAATGCTCTGACTGCTGTGGGTGGATGAGGGTTTCGAGGTAAAGGATACGGAAAATGACTACAAAAGTTTGGTTATATCCCAGAAGCTCAATCAGATTATATTTTTGCTGCTTTTAGTGAAGAATTAGGAATGTTCTGAAATATGATATTGATTGGCGGGTATATCTGGCTTGCGCTTTACTTCTTGTTGCGTATCAAATCTATTAGAGATGATTATCTGAGAGGAATGGGTGTGGGAATTATATCACTCATTATTCTGCAAGCTTTCGTAAATATCTGAGTAAATATCAACATCCTACCATCTACAGGTCTGACCTTACCTTTTGTTTCCTTCGGAGGTACTGCAATTATGGTAAATATGATCGAATTAGTACTCTTACATAAAATCTTACTTGAAGGAAAGGAGTTAAAAAAACTATATTAACTATATTGATATAACATATATTATATTTATAAAATTCTCAAGATTGTTCTTTACAATAATTATTGATTAAATGGGGGCAGCACGATCTGAACACAACTGATATGTTGCGTATACATTGTATTTTCTTTTAGTTCCATTTGCTCAATACTCATCTATAAATCATCTATGAATTGGATCCTCTTTTAAGATTTTTAAATAGATTATTTGGTAGTGGACTTCTCTTCTTTTGTATCTATATACTCATTACTTTACTTTATAGATACTATTTTGAAATTCCCAGCTCAGATTTTACAAATCTAAGTATCAGTGCTTGTATACTAATTGGGGGATTAAGTGGATATTTTACTGCTAAATATGCTAATTTATCTCCTGAAGATTAAATTTTTATCTTATGTTTATAGTACTTAAACCCAAGTTTATCTTGTTTTTTCTTTTAACGGCAAGTTTATCTATTCTCACTTTATACTTGCATTTTGTTTATAAATATCTATTATTGTTAGCGTAAATAAACACCCAACCCACAAATTTGAATACTAAACGAATAAGCGGATTCATCTATTGTATTGACTTTTGGGCTATATCCTCAGGTGACGACCAATTGACAATAAATGAACTAAGGAATAATTAACATTTTATTTCTATAAGTTTTTTTTGGTTATGCAAAAGATTGATTTTGATGGACTTATGGTGTCGTTAGCCTCTCCTGAGGAGATTCTCAAATGGTCACATGGAAGTGTAGAATTCGCGGATACAGTAAATTATAGAACTTGAAAACCAAGACTCAAGGGACTTTTCTGTGAAGCTATTTTTGGACCTACTAAAAACTACGAATGTAGTTGTGGTAAATATAAGGGAGCCAGATATAAAGGATTTGTTTGTGAAAGATGTGGAGTGGAAATCGCATCTGCAAGAGTAAGAAGAGAAAGAATGGGACACGTAGAATTGGCTTCTCCTGTAGTTCATGTGCGATACTACAAAACTACTCCTTCTAGAATTGGATTACTTTTGGGATTGAGTGTGACTGAAATTGAAAAGATATTATATTTTGTAAAATATATCGCTACCACTGATTTTGATGAGAAGAAAAAAGTAAGTGTTATTCAAACTCTTGAAGAATCTTACAAATCAAGATTAGCTGACCTTGAAGAAGTATACGCTGAAGAACTTGAGAGGGCTAAAAAAGATGGAAAATCCAATAGTGATAAGAAAAAAGATGAAGGACAAGATATGAGAAATATGATTTCTGATTTGGAACTAATTTATACAGAGAACAAAATGGAACTCGAGAAAGAATATTCTCGTATGAAATCTATTATCGCTTCACTCAAACCAGGATCTACGATTCTAGAATCAGATTATCGTAACTTTTTCAATAAGTTCAATCATATTTTCGAGTTTATGTCAGGAAGTGATGCTATTCTCAGCTTATTAACTAAAATCAACCTAGAAAAAAATATTCAAGAAGCTGCTGAAAAGTTCAATAACAGTAAAGGAGAAGAGAAGAAAAAGACTTTCAAATTGTTGAGACTTTTGATCAACCTTTATATTTCTGATACAAGACCAGAATGGATGGTCATGAAGTATTTACCAGTGATCCCACCGGATATTAGACCAGTTATTTCTCTTGAAGGAGGTAAAATCGCGACTTCTGATGCGAATCAATATTATAGAAGAGTAGTACAAAGAAATCTCAGACTTAAGAAAATGATTCAAGTAGGAATGCCTGATGTAGTGAAGAAAAATGAAATCAGACTTTTGCAAGAATCGGTGAATAATCTGATTATCGGAGATAAAACACAAGCTAGTGGAAACGGAAGAGGAGGAACTGCCAGAGTATTTAAGTCATTGACTGATAAGTTGAGTAAGAAAGAAGGTATTTTCAGACAAAACTTACTTGGAAAGAGAGTTGATTATTCTGGACGTAGTGTAATTACTGTAGGACCTAATCTCGAACTTGATGAATGTGGTATTCCATTATATATTGCCATCAGAATATTTTCACCATTTGTAATTTCTAAACTTATCGAAAGAGGGTATGCAAATACACCAAAACAAGCGGAAAAAATGATTAGAGAAGAAGAAGTGATTGCTTTGGATATCTTACAAGAGGTGATTAAAGGTAAATATGTACTTTTGAACCGCGCTCCAACATTACATAAATTGAGTATTCAAGCTTTCAAAGTTAAATTAGTATCTGGTAAAACAGTAAGAATTCACCCCTTGGTGTGTAGTGGATTTAATGCCGACTTTGATGGAGATCAAATGGCGGTACACCTTCCATTGTCTGAACAAGCACAAGAGGAGGCAAAAGAAATTATGTCATCAAGAAAAAATACTTTGTTGCCTTCTTCAGGAGCTCCATCTATTGTATTGAGTCAGGATATGATTTTGGGAGTATATTATCTCACTTCAAATCCTACAGATGCTGAAATGATTACAGGATACTATGCTTCGTTTAATGAAGTAGTAGCTGCTCACAATAAACAAGGACTCAATGTTCGTGATGTAGTGCTCGTAAAACATAAGGGAGAATTTGTGAAATCAACAGTGGGAAGATGTATAGTGAATAGTGTTTTACCAGAAGAATTACAATTCGCAATAGTAGGTAAAATTGATACCAATGCTCAGTTCAAAAGTTATGAAATTAAAGCAATTATGGATGCAGTATATGATATCGGAGGACAGGATTTATTGGCTGAAACAGCAAATAAACTAAAAGAACTTGGATTCAAATATGCCCAACAATCATCAGTTACTATTTCTGTATTTGATATTTTGACTCCACCAGAGAAAAATTCTATTATTATGAATGGTGATGAAAAAGTGAGAAAATTGCTCAATAACTGGTATAATGGATTTTACAGTAATGATGAAAAATCTTCTCTCAATCAGGATATTTGGCTTGATGTAGATAGTGAAATACAAAAAAAGATTAAAGATTTATATTCAGAACATCCTACTAATAATTACTTTATGCTTGCGGATAGTAAAGCGAGAGGATCTTTTGGTACACTTTCTTACCTTAGTGGAATGAGAGGATTGGTACAAGGAGCCAGTGGTAAAATTATTGACCTTCCTATTAAATCTGGTTATCTTGAAGGATATACGCCTTTGGAATACTTCTTAGGTTGTCATAATTCCAGAAAGGGAAGAACGGATATTGCCTTGAGAACAGCAGATTCTGGATATATTACGAGAAAACTTTGTGATAGTAATCAAGAAGTTATTATTAAAGAACATGATTGTGGAACTGAAGAATATATTCAATTTGATAAGTATAGTATTCAAACTAGTGGTGAAACTCTTTCAGATATTATTTATGGAAGAACACTTGCTCATGATATTATCAATGATGATGGAATTGTGCTTGCAAAAGCTGGAGAACTTTTGGATAGAAAAATTGTTCAAAATATCATAGAAGATGAAATTGATACTATTAAAGTAAGATCAAGTATTGGTTGTAAAACTGCAAATGGTGTATGCCAAAAATGTTTTGGTATGGACTTGAGTACAAGAAAACTCATCGACCTTGGAGTTGCTATTGGTATTATAGCTTCTCAATCGTTGGGAGAAAGAACTACACAATTGACGCTTGATTCTAAACATAATAAGGGAGTATCAGCAGACGGAGAAGATGTGACTCAAGGAGGTTTAGCAAGAGTAGATGAATTACTTGAAGTTCGTATTCCAAAAGGAAAAGGTATTGTGAGTCCATTTGATGGAGTAATCAGAATTACCCAAGATGGAAAACTTCAAACCATTGAAATCTTGGCTGAAGAAGAAAAGAAACATTATTTCATGAAATCTGATTATGTTGCCTGCGTTAAGAAAGGTGATCAACTCGTAAAAGGTTCTGATTATGCAATTAAAGGTAAATCAAAATTGAAAGTGAAAGAAGATGGAGTAGTAGTTGAAGTAGCTAAAGATCAGATTGTTTTGGGAGTGTTCAAAAGCGAAAAGAAAACTGTTTCTCCAGGTACAAGATTTAAGGTACACAATGGTGATAAGGTAAATAAGGGTCAAATCTTGACTACAGGAGCCTTAGATCTCAAAGAATATAAATCAATTGTAGGAGATCTTGAAGTACAAAAATATATTGTTAATGAACTTCAAAAAGTTTATGTGGGAGCCTCACAAGATGTGAATAGAAAATATATGGAAATTGTAGTAAAACAAATGTTCAGTAAATTCTTGGTAGAAGAGGGTGGAGACAGTAGTTTTGTTCCTGGAAGTATTGTTTCTTATGAGGAATATTTGAAAGTAGCAAGTCAACTTACTGAAGAAGCTAAAGATCTTCCAAAAGGACAAAGATTGATCTTTGGTCTCACTCAAGTTGCTAAAGAAGGAGCAAGTTGGTTGTCGGCTGCGTCATTCCAAGAAACAGTTCGTGTAATGGTGGAAAATAGTCTGAAAGGAGCGATTGATGAATTGAGTGATCTCAAATCAAATGTAATTCTTGGTAGACCATTACCAATTGGATCTAATTTTAGAAGCTCATTGGAACTTGAAAATGGTAATGAAGAAGAAGAAATAGCAATGGAAGAATTAGATCTAGTAGAGTAGACATACTTGTAAATACACAGTAAATTATTACCTTCAATAGTATATTAATTATTGGAGGTAATTTTTTTATCTTCAGCTTATTATTTATTATTTTTTAAAGATTTATTGTATGCAACGATTAAAACGCATTTCTCTCCTTGTGTTTACTAATCTGCTGATTATGGCCGGAGTGTATCTGATTATCTTTGTACTTGAACGTTTTTTTGGACTTCAGATTGGTGAGAGTACAATGGGTATTTTATTCTATGGACTAATAATCTGATTTGGAGGATCACTAGTGAGTCTATATATGTCAAAAGGAATAGCTAAAAGAACATATAATATTCAGATGATTGATGAAACTAATTTAGCTTCTTTTGGATCTAAAATTCAAGAATTTTATTATACTGTTTCTTCAATTGCTCAAAAACAACATCTTCCAATCCCTGAAA
>CAYVXG010000004.1:16970-24634 GCA_964455295.1 uncultured Candidatus Peribacteria bacterium | reverse complement strand
GAGTCTGCAGAACCCAATGCTTTTGCGACTGGACCAAGTAAATCCTCAGCCTTGGTAGCTGCAAGTACAGGATTGTTGGGGCAAATGACAAAGGAGGAAATTCAAGGAGTAATGGGACACGAGATGAGTCATGTTTCCAATGGAGATATGGTAACCATGACCTTATTACAAGGAATTACCAACACTTTTGTTTTCTTTCTTTCAAGAGTTCTTGCAATGGGGTGAAGCAATGAGGAAGGAAAAAATTTCTACAATCCACGGGTAGCTCTCTTATGTGAGTTAGTTTTTTGAACAGCTGGATCATTGGTAGTAAATCAATTTTCACAACATAGAGAGTTTAAAGCTGATGAAGGAAGCGCAAGAATACTTGGTAAACAGCCCATGATAGCTGCCCTTCAAAAATTGAGTCTGATCTGATCGGGTGTGAAAGTTCCTAATGACGAGTTAGCAACTCTCAAAATATTCTGAGGCAGAAGAGCTCGAGCACAATTATTCTCTACTCATCCTAGTTTGGAATCCAGAATCGAAAGATTAAAGTCTATAACAGTGTAAGGATTTGAAAATATACTCTATTTAGTGTTATTAAATTGTATCATAAACTCATCACAATCAGCTTATCTAGAAGATTATCAAATGAGAATGAAACTAATTCAAGATTTTTTCTGATGAAAAACTCAAGGAATAAAGGCATCTTTAAAGCAAGAAATTGACCAGTGTATCCTTGATCAAAACTTTGAATGGGCTGCAAAACTCAGAGATGTATATAATAATCTAGAACAATTTACCCAAAAACAAACCGTTATCTTGGCAGAGTTTATCTCAGGGATAGTTTGTAAAATAGTACATATAGAGAATAAATGGATTATTGTTATTCTTCATTTTCAAAATGGTAAGTTAGTTGATGTTATTAGAACTTTACAATGATATGAAGAAGTAGACTTAGAGCAGATTGTGGCTAGTATTGAAATAGAATTTCAAAAAGAATTAATAAGCAGAAAAAATAACTCTGAATATTATTTTACCAAAGAAATGAAATTGAGAGTTAAGGACTGGAAGGAGCTGGAAATGCACTTTGATCACTATGTAAGTAGTTTTATTGCAAGTAATAGTTGGCAACAAGATAGTATAGCTAACGAATTACTTAAAGGTCTACAGACCAGATATGCTCTCAAATCTTATCCTTATCGCATCGAATGTCTGGATATTTCTCATCTTTCTGGATGATGGGCTAGTGGTGGTCTGAGTTGCCTGGTGGGAATGGTACCTTACAAAAAATGATATAGAAGATATAAAATTAGTGAAGGGAAAGGGGGTGATGATTATGCAAGTCTCCAAGAATGTATTCTTAGGAGGTTTAAATACATGAAAGAAGGAATGGAGGAAACAGATGTGAAAGGTAGTATTTCTAAGCAATTTACTCCAGATCTATTTATACTAGATGGAGGGAAAGAACAACTTAATGTAGTTAAAAAATTAATTAATAATCAGATATTAAAGGGAGTAGAGGAAATACAGTTTGCTGCACTTGGCAAGGGAGATGCTCGTAAATCAGGACAAAAAATTCATGGCGCAAAAGAAATATTATATGTATTGGATGATAAGTGAGTTATTAGGGGTACTGATTTTGTATATGATGAAGTAGATAGATTGCTCATTAATCTGAGAAATGAAGCACATAGATTTGCAAATTCTTATAGAAAAAAACAAATGCAAAAAGAAATTAAATAAGAAGTTTAATAAATTTATTTGTTCTAAAATATAATCTCATGTTTGCTTTATTAAGGAAGAATGCTAATCGTTGTATGAGTTTAGTACTTTTAGAACTATTAGTTATCGGGTGATTTCATCGATACCATGGAGAGTTATTTCTTAAATCAGAACTCATAGCACTTGGCATACATCTGCTTTTATCCCTCTTCGGATTGTGTTTTTACGTGATGATGAGGTCAAAGTTAAAAATTTCAGCTACAAAATGGTATTCTCCAAAAAGAATTATTGGGGAAATTGTACTCTATTCTATTTTTGATTTCTTTATTATTCACATGATCTTAGGGTTCATTATGGGAGAATTTGAGTTTCATCTTATAGAATATATGGTTCTTATTGTGGGCGTAATAATTGTTAATTTAGCCTTTGATTCAAGTAAGCACAATTGTTGTCATGATCACTGTGATTAATATCCATAACTACTAATTAGATTATTGCATATTTTTTCTACTATTTTAGTCCAATAATTTGCATTCTTCAACCCTTCTGACTATACTTGAGTGTATTTAATTTTTTTGTTCCTCCAATGACTTTTTCTTTTACGCTCTATGAACAAGAAATTCCTAATTATAGCTATGAAAGTAAGGATAAGTATAAGGGTTATTCTGAAAAATTATATGATTTAATGAATAATTCTTTCAATAATAAAGATAAGATTGGAGCGGTAAAAATCAAGATGGGGGAGGGATTTGGTTCTGCGATTAGTAACGTTCTCAAAGAAAAGGGACGAAAGTACGATACCAATAAATTTCACAATATGACTATGCTTTATCCTACTTTATTTGATGATAGTGAAGGAAATAAAGGTTTATCAAACGCTATTCAAGATTTTGCAATAAGTCAAAAGGTGAATATACTTGATGGAGATTTTCAATTATTTCAAAATCCGAAAGGCAATATAAGCATGATATTTAAATGAAAAAAACGATGAAATAATCCTGAAGAGACTTATCTTCTTGAAGTAGACATCAATGATAAATTTAAACTTCATAGCATTACTAAACTTATTGGTGCTAAAATAGACGATATGGAAAAACCTTAATTCTTTCTCTTTCAAAATATTGTATTCTTCCTCATCATAATTATAAGCTATGAACTTACGCTTTGTTTATTACAAAGTTTTTTACTGTGTAGATTATGATGTATACTTACAACTTTTATCAATCTGATCTTCGAAAAAAGATAAATAGTGACGTGTTTTCTAAACCAAATTTTTCTATTACTTTTCAAGGACATTCTTATCAAGTTATTTGTAAAGAAAAAAAAATATTCTGAATTATTCTCGTGTGGTTTCAGATTCTTGGTGTATACAAAGAGATTTTTGGGAAAGTGGAAGATTTTCAAAATGCTGTGTTACAAGAAGCTAAGAAATACTATTATGGGAAGAAATTTATTCCTATTTATACTCAGCTGGGGTGTACTGATGTGCTATTGCAGTATCCACTTTACTCCTATAAACAAGATAGTGAAAATATCACAGAGGAATTTAGAAAAGTTTACTCACATTTTATCTCCCAAAATGTGCCAAAATCTCTTGTTCTTTCAAATAAACATAATTTACCAGATGCTACTATAGTAGTAATCTGTTCAGCCGATCTTGATCAACTCCGTAATAATATTTCTAGGAACACTAAAGATAAGATCAAGAAAGCAAAAAAAATGATTGATTCTGGAGAACTGAAAATCTATTTAGCAGCAACTCCAGAAGACTACCAACTTTTCTACACGCTCTATTCCCAAACTGCAGAAAATAAATGATTTGGAGCAGTGACAGGTATGATGTGGAAATCTTTGCAAGAATTTCTCGCTCTTTCAGACTATGGAAAATTATTCCTCATTAGCGACCAAGAAAATAATCCCATCAGTGGAGCTTTGTGCTTACAAGATGGAGAACATCTTATCTATCTGTATGGTGCTAATGATCGTCGTTATGGTAATGCAGGGATCAGTCAATTTCTTCACTCTTATATTATAGAATATGCACATGAGCACGCTATAAAACGATATGATTTCTTGGGAGCTTCCAGAATAGGAATAAGCTGAGATTGGCTTGAGAAGATTACTCAATTCAAAAGTGGATTTGGTGGAGAGAAAGTAGAGCATGCTGGATCTTGGGATCTGCCTTTTTCAAAACTTGTATATTGGCTTTATAAGAACTTTTCTTAAACTTTTCTTGGGAAAATGAGTATTTAAAATTATGGTATTCTCTTGCACTAAGAGCATACAAAATTATTATTCAGCAACACTTTTTAATTTTTAAATTACAGAAACGCTATGTCAATGCTCGATCAAATGGGACAAATGAAACAACTCTATGATAAATACAAAAAATTACAAGATGCCCTCAAAAGCTTGATTATTAGATCTAGGGAAGATGGTATTTTGATTGATATGTCTGGGGAGATGGATATCACAGATGTGAAAATTGAAGATGAAACTTTATTGAGTGTAGAAAGTAAATTAAAACTTGAAACTGCATTTATTAATGCGTATCGTAAAGCTAAAACAAAAGCTCAGCAAATCTCCATGGAGAAAACAAAAGAAATATTAGGATTTGACCCACAAGACATGCTTGGTGGTATGATGGGAGGAGGTATGCCTAAAATTCCTGGTTTAAACTAATTATCAATAAGTTACTTATTTTCATGATTACTATTCTTTGCGTTAGCGATTCTGATAAACATTTTGCGCTTGCCTGTGAAGAGTATATCAAAAGGCTTGGAAAGAATGTAAATATTATTAATCTAAAACCTAGCAACAAAGATACTATTCCACAGATTATTAAATACGACACTCAGTCTATTATCAATAAAATAAATTCAAATATCATAAAAAATAATCAGATTATATTATTATCTAAAGAAGGAGAAAATCGAAGTACAGAACAGTGGCAGAAATATATAGCAAAGCATACTAATCAATCTCATGATATGTGTTTTGTGATAGGAGGTCCTTATTGACTTGATGAACAGCTTATTCCCTATCATGAACGCTTATCTTTTGCCGCTATTACCATGCCTCACGGCTTAGCTAAACTTGTCTTACTTGAACAAATCTATAGATGTAAGCAGATAACGGAAGGAAGAAATTATCACTACTAAATTACTCTTTTACTTAGATTAGCGATTATGATTACAGATTATCTCCATTATGGAATCTATCTTTGAATAGTAGGAATTGTTGCTTGGTTGTGACTTTTTTTATTCAAAAAATGGAATATTCTGGATAGACCTGGTCATGATTGGATACCGCCAAGATTGTTTAGAGTACCGAATTTTCAAGGAATAGTATATATAATTTGATTTTGGACCGCCTTGCTATTATTGTTTCCTCATTTACTTGAGGTGCCTCAGATTGCGTGGTTATTATATTTAGCAACCTGATATGGTATTTTCAATTTTATTAATGATATAATCGATCGAAAGGGTGATATGACAGGAATTGCGCCTCATTTAAGATTGGCTGTACAGGCATTGTTTGTAGCCGCCTATGTCTATATAAGTTGAATGTATCAGACTATTACTATCTTTGAATATAATCTCGATCCGATTATTGGTTTCTTTTTCTGTTGGTTCTGGATATTAGGATTCATCAATGCTATAAACTTCTTTGATGGGGTAAATGGTATGACTGCAGGAGTAACTGGGATTGGCTACGTAGCGGTTGCGGTATTGATACAGACGGTAGTATTAGTTATTTATCAGGTAAGTGGTGCGGATCTCCTTCTTATGAATGGTATTACCCAAATCTGTATACTCTTGGCTATAAGTTGTTTTGTATATATTTGGGTAGAATACAAACCGAGTGGAGTACTTAGAGATGTAGGATTTTCGTTTATTGGATTCACACTTGGAGCTTTGTCATTACTTGGTGGAGCTAAGTTTGGTACTATGCTATTAGTGCTATTCTTACCAATCTGTGATAGTATTTGGGTATTTCTAAACAGAGTCCTCATCATGAAAAAAAATCCTATGAAAGGGGACTATACTCATCTTCATCACAGACTTATGAAAAGTGGACTTACGAGACCTGAAATTAGAGTAGTAGTATGGTTATTTACTCTGACTATGCTCTTATTATTAGTGTTACTGGGAGATGGGAGCCTTGATAAGATGGTTTTATTTGTATGGTTTGCAGTAGTGTTCTTTGGTATGCATATTTACCTTTATTGGATTAAAAAACTTCCTTTTGAGTTACTGAAGAAGGACAAAAAACAAACAGATTAAATTTTTATTATTTATAATCAGATAAGAGTTCTTGGAAATAAGAGCTTTTTTATTTTCCAAAATTTAGCTTTCATTCTTTTTTGAATTTCAGATTATAATAATTATTATACAATCTTAGAATTAAGATATTTTAGTACTAGACTTTAAATTATGGGATTTGAATCAAAAAAAATAACTGAAGAAAGTATAAATCATAATCAATATGGTGGAGGTTTTATATTTAAGCAAGTTGCTTTGTATGTAGGAATGTTTTTGCTTGGTTGCGGAATCGTTTTTATAGGAGTAAAAGTATATGGATTGGTAGGAGACAAGATTAATTTATTTGGCACTCATTCTACGGGAAGTATACAAGATGAGGTAGATTCGCTTTCCAATACTAAGATAGTAAATGCTTTGATTGTAGGGGTTGGGGGAGAGTGACATCGTGGTTCTTACAATACAGATACTATGATTGTTGCATCTTATAATCCTCGTAATAAAGATGTAACTATGATTTCTATTCCAAGAGATTTGTATGTAAAAATTGATGAAGGATATTATGGAAGAATTAACAGTATCTTACAGTACTATCTAAACTCTAGATCCATGTCTATGACAGGAGCTATGGAACAACTCAAGACAAAGGTCGGTGATATTATTGGTCAAGATATCACTTATTACGGACTTATTGATTTTAAATGATTTGAACACATTATAGATACTTTGGGAGGGGTAAATGTAAATGTACCAGAAACACTCATAGATCCTAGTTTCCCTATTGATAACTTTAATTACGGCACCTTGCGTATTAATTCTGGACAACAAATTATGAATGGTGAAAAGGCATTGAGTTATGCAAGATCAAGACATAGTACTTCTGATTTTGATCGTAGTCGTAGACAGCAAATTATCATCAAAGCGGTGATCAATAAACTACTTTCACTTGGTTCATTATCTAAGATCAAACCTTTATACAATGATTTTCAAGCTACAGTAACTACCAATGCTGGTTTGAATGATATTATTAAATATCTTCCAGTGATTTCCAAATTGGGAGAAATTACTACCGTAGTATTCCAATCTGATTGTCCTGAAAATCTCAATCAGATGCAACATGGTTGTGTTCTGTATTCGCCAGGAAGAGAAGCTTTCGGTGGAGCAGCGGTACTGTTACCGATGGGGGCGACTGCTAAATCTGTAACTAATTATACTCAATTGTTCCGCTTCGTAAATCGTGCTATTCAGTATCCGTTTGGAGACTTTGATAAAACTCAATTAGGAATTTATAATGGTATTGATAAAAACTTGACTACGAGAAATATTTCAGGAATTGGAACCAAACTAGGAGTAGAGCTTATTAGGAATGGTTTAAATATTCAGACAGTGGAAAATAATAATATTAAACATACCAATAACATGCTTATCCTACTTACAGGAGGATCACTTTCTTCAAAACAGTTAGCTCAATATACTGCACTTATGCAAGATGTATTGAATATAGGGGATATCCAGATTGTGGGTGTAGATCAATTAGCAAACAATTTCAGTGGAACTATTGAGACGGGGGTGAATATGATGTTCTTGGTAGGAAGTAATGCTGTGGTTACAGGGACAAGTATTACTTATTAAATATTTTGACTTATAAAAAAATAGCCCAATGAAATCAAAGGGCTATCAAGCAACTACCTATTC
>CAYVXG010000004.1:12316-16960 GCA_964455295.1 uncultured Candidatus Peribacteria bacterium | reverse complement strand
AGTTTACTTTAATAATCGGTCTCAAAATAAGAAAACTACTACAGCAACAGTATATACTTGTCAAGTAAAATTGCAAGACATTTTTGATAGTAAAAAAGAGTAGGCAGGAAGCCTACTCTACAAATAGTGAATACTATTTGACCAAATCTTACTCGTAAAAATTTGGATTTCTATAATACGCTCGTGAAATAAATTAATATATTTTTATTGCTATAATTCAATTATTTTATCGTAAGAGGGAATTACCAGCTTCCGCCACCTCATCAACCTCAACCCCCTCCGCTAAATCCTCATCATCAGGAAGAAAATCATCCACTTCCGCCAAAACTTCCTCCTCAGCTTGGAGCAGGAGGCGTAGTCCAGGTTGATCACTCGATATTTTTGATATCATTGGCTATATTCATATTGTTTCCTAAGAACCATGTGGGATGATATCCTCATTCTATTACTTCATTGGCTATTTTGAGAAATACTCCTGCTACTCCCAGTACTACAGCATAAGGTAAAGCTTTATCAATAAAGTTAGGATCTTCACGTAAGAGAGTTTTTAATTTTGGTTTTTCTACCTTTTCTAAGAACGTCTTATATCCTCTGATTTTACTGAGTAAAATTTCGTATTCACTCGTTTTAGCATAGATAATAGAAAGGAAAAATATTGCTGTAACGATAGTTAATAATATAATAAGAATTAAAGTACCAAAATGAGAAGAAATTACTGAATCTAGCGTAAAAGCTATATCGTTCATAATATTCGGATCCTGAGAAGATAGCACTCAGATAATGATCCATAAGATTGCAATAAGAGAAATTATGACTCATAAAGGAAGGAAAATTACTATCATAAGCATTTTCCAGAAAGCAGATTTTGATTCGGGGGTATAATTTGGAGCATAAGAATACATGGCGTATACTGTATTAGCTGCTTGTTCCAATGATCCGTATAAGTCTTTGCGTTCACTAATATTTACACTTTTTTCATTGCTAAAAATAGCAGCAAACAAAACTTTTTCAAAATCTTTAGTATTGCGCTTATCGTCTATCTCCTTCAGTTTATGAAGAATATAATTATTACTACGCCAAAATCCTGAATTTTCTTTTTTTTCTATAGTGATAAACCCTTCTCCAGCTCGCTTATAGAGTAGAGATACTATATCATTAGCGTTTATATTTCTAGTAAAAAATGCTTTTATCTCAGGTGGTGTCAGATTGTTTGGTGGATAATACTGAACTACGTCGGGAAGAGGATAGTCTTTTCCATATTTTCTCCATAATCTATAGAGATAAAAAAATAAACAGAGAGGTACGAGATAAAAGATATAGGTAAAGAGAAACTCTAAGGTCTTATTTATTTTTGGCAAAATAAAAGTATTTGCTGGGAACTTTAATCCTATAGTTATTCATTCATGGGGTTTAAGTCCATTTGCTTCAGTTCCTTGTATGCTAGAATCTTGGAATTGTATAGTGCTCAGTATGTTTCTTGATCCATATTCTCCAAAATAAGCAAATCGATTTTGACTATCTTTTGTGAATGGTACAGGAAGATTTATTTGAAATTGACTTTTTTGTATAGGAACCTCTCGATCATTTCAGATAATATTCCAATACAATTCTTGATAACCAGAATAGGCTCTTATTCAGCCTGCCACCTTATAGCTAATATCATAAGTTAGCGTAGTTCAAGCTGCTAGAGTAAGGTCTGGACTTCCTATTTTAATTATCTTATTATTGGATTCAGAATAACTAGTATATTTTTGATTGGCTACGGATATATTGCTGATTGCAGTTCTTATCGTTTGTCCAGATTGTTGATATTGATAAGGAATACTGCGATAGATACCATGTTTGGCTTCATTGAAGGTGACCGTAATGTGTTCTTGAATTTTTAAATCTCCGTTTTCTTGCGCCTCTATCTGACTCTCAAAATTATTAATTATAAAGTCATATTGTGTATTTTCCTCTTGTGCAAATACAGGAGCAATATTGCTTACCCCGAGAATGAGAGCTAAACTACTGATTCATAAAAACAACAAACTTACTTTTGATTTTTTCATATTTTAACATAATTAGTAAAGTGAAAAATAATCTTCCTTTATTATTTTCCCTCTATTCTTTCTAGTTCAATACCCACTACACCATATTGTTTTTCTTCGTCAGGAGTATAGAATCTATAACACATGACTACTCCCTCTTCTTTGGATGTAGCATGAGGTACTATTTTTTCATACCCTAAACTCTCAAAAAGTTCCTGGAAAGTAGGGAATAAGTATTTACCGATAATTTTAAATTGTTCCCCGCTATGTAATATACAGATATCTCCCTCATTGGCTTGTTCAAATTTCCCTTTATGAAGCCTGCATTCGATCGTCTTTTTTCCTTGTAACAAGTGAGTTTTATGAGGCTCTTGAAGATTGAAGTCAATGAATTTCATGAGGTGGTGGTTTTAAAATACTATTTTAAAAAGACACTTTTGGTACAGCTCTTTCTGATTCTGCTATTTCGAAAAATTCTTTTTTACCAAAACCAAATATGCTTGCGATAATATTTGAAGGGAAACTTTTAGCAAGAACAGTATAGTCTCTTACAGAAGCGTTGTAGAATCTTCTCGCATTTTGAATTACATCTTCAAGTTCTTTGAGTTGATTTTGGAGATCTAAGAATCCAGCATTTGCTTTGAGATCTGGATAACTTTCAGATAAGGCGAATAATTGTTTTAAAGCTCCGCTCAATGCGTTATCTGCTGCAGCTTTATCTGCAAAACTACCTGCATTGATATATTGATTTCTTGCTTGTATTACTTTTTCTAAGGTACTTGACTCAAAATTTGCATAACCTTTGACTGTTTCGATAAGATTGGGGATGAGGTCTGATCTTCTTTTCAGTTGAACGTCAATATCACTGGTTGCATTTTCTATACCTGTTTCCAAATGAATAAACTTATTGTAGAGTGAGATTGTGTAGATGATCAAAAGTGCTACTACTATACCAATTCCTCATAAAATTGTCATTTTGATAAATAATATACAATATAAATACTTGCTTCTTCGTAAGGTATAGAGGAATTGTGAGAAAAAACAAGCAAAAAAGAATTTAAACTAATTTCTATATCATTATTATTTATTTTGTCAAGCATCATATAAAACTCTATCATATAACCTTTGAAAAAGACTTTGTTTTGTTTACATACTCATACATTGTATCTATTTAAATTATGTAAGGTAATAAACGTCATGAAAAGGAGAAATGAAAATGCATTATTAAATTTTTTTCGTAAACTTAATTGGAGACGATTATTGGTCATAGTATCATTCATAATTGTAATTTCTGTTGGTAAGTTCACCAAAGGTATTGATATAGCAGGAGGAGTAGAATTTGTATATAAAATTGATTTTTCAAAATATAAAGAACTTTATTCAACTACTGCAGAATTAACTACAGCCAAACAACAGGCTAAACAAATTATTGAAGCAAATATTCGTAAAAGAGTGAATGCTTTGTGAGTGGGAGATGCGGAAGTGAAATTACAAACTGCAGGAGCTGACGATTATGTAGTAGTAAGAATCTGAGGTCTGGATGACTTGGATAAAGCAAGAGAAATAATCTGAAAAACTGTAGAGTTGGAATTTGCTTTACCTAATCCTTTAGTATGAAGTGGAAATAAAGAAGTAAGAGAGAAACTTGCTAATGAGCTTCTTGCTCAGATTATAAAAAATCCTGATGACCTTAAAGTAGTAGGAGATCAAGGAAGTAATGATATTTTCTATCTTCCTCTTACGAACTCTAGTAAGAATCAATTACCTCCTGCTTTGAACTCAAGTACTGCTGAAATTGGAAAATTAGTATCTGGGGAAGTTTTAAATTATCTCATCAAAGGTAACTTCCAGCCTGCAGACCCTAGTGTGAGTGGAAGCACTGATGTAAACGGATTCTTTATCGTAAAATCTTTAGGGAAAAGTTCGGGGCAAGTAACTCAGCTTTCTGATCAAGAATTGAGCACTAAGGCTACTGCTTTGGGTTATACAGTAGAAGATCTATTCAGTCAAACGCAAACAAGTCCAAAAGGCAACTTAATTTCTACAGGAGTATTTTATGATACAGCTACAAAGGTAATAAATTTTGATCTTGGAGATCCTTTCCCAAATCAAATTGCATATAAACTTGATTTGTATGTACCTGGTGAAACAGAAGTAAAAGACCTTAGTGGTATTAATTTTGATTCGGATCTTGAATCTCTAGGATTGATGAAATATGTAGATAAGAAATGGGCAACTTATACTCAACTTCCAATTTTACAGGAACTTACTGGTTTGGATGCAAATAATGTAAAATTGATCAGTACAGGAGGGCAAATTCTTGTTATTAAGATATATGAAGTTAAACAACCAACTAGTCCTATATATAGAAATATTGTTATAAGATTAAATTAATTAAATGGGATGCGCATGTTGTAAGAAAAAAGATAAAAGTATTGATTCAAATTTATTAAAGGATAATATGCTTCCTAGTAAGTTAAAATTTAATTTCATTCATTAGCCAACAATTACAAGCTTAATGATTTTGATAAAAAATTGAGTTTTATTAATATTTCAAGAGATATCATTTTGAAGAATTCAAGTCCAGGTAGCTTTAGTAGTGATAACAATTGTG
>CAYVXG010000004.1:11280-12306 GCA_964455295.1 uncultured Candidatus Peribacteria bacterium | reverse complement strand
GGAGTTCCAGATACAGCTAAAGCTACAGCATTTATTCAAGATGTGGTAGCAAATGATATTTACAACTTAGATGTAGTCTTCATAAGAGATACGAATGCTTGGATTCCTGCACAAGATACAGAGAAAAGAGTACTCAATGGTGCTTACTTCAAATTTGCGTCTGTTACAAGAGATCAGGTAGGTAGACCATCAGTTCAAATTAATCTTGATGAAGTAGGGAAAGATATTTTCTGTAAGATTACTGAATCAAATCTTCAAAACCAAATGGCTATATTTGTGGGAGGAGTTCTCGTAACTGCTCCAGTAATTCAAGCTAAAATCTGCGATGGAAGCGCTATTATCAATGGTGATTATGATGTGGAAGGAGCTAAAAAATTATCTGACGATTTGAATGCATGAGCCTTGCCTGCTAAACTTATCCAAATTAATGAAAGTAAGGTAAGTGCTACATTGGGTGAGGACGCTTGGAAAGGGGCTCTATGGTCAACAGTATTGGCATTGATTTTGATTTCTGCTTTGATGACTTGGAGATATGGGATAAGAAAAGCAATCATCTCTTTGATTGCCTTATTATCATTTATTATTGTTTTAATCGCTTTATTGAAACTTATGGGATATGCTTTGAGTTTATCAGGTATGGCGGCTATTATTCTTAATATTGGTATGGGAATTGATGCAGCAATCTTAATTTATGAAAGACTTCATGAAGAATTGAAGAGAGGGCTGAGATATGATGAAGCAGTATATACAGCTTATGATAGAGCTTGGCCAGCAGTATTTGGTGGACAAATTTCCACTTTCTCAATCTGATTATTGTTACTCTTACTAGGATCAGACTTATTCCAAGGTTTTGGTCTTACTATGACTCTCAATATCATTATCTTACTTTTAGTTTCTGTTCCTTTGATTAAGATAATGCTTCTCAAATTTGGAAGCTCTAAAGAAATTTCTAAAGAGTAAGTATTTAAGTACTTTCTCATGTATGCATAATAAAGCATTATTTAATTTTTAATATTCCAAAAGAGA
>CAYVXG010000004.1:0-11270 GCA_964455295.1 uncultured Candidatus Peribacteria bacterium | reverse complement strand
TAGTTTTCCGGAAACCGGATTTGGATAAGCTAACCATGATTTTTCTGTTTCCAAAAGAGAAGATGAAGTTAAAGCATATACTACCAATGACAATGTTAGCATCAATGAGCGTAGGAAAGCTGTGAGCACAAGAAACACATAATCTTACTATAAATACTGATGAAGAATATATTGAATCTCCTCATATTCCTGAAGAGAAAAAACATAGAAATTTCAATGTAGCTGTAGGAGAATCGTTAGTTTTGAATCGTGAAGAAAACAAAGTAATAATCTGAGGGGAAATATTGAGAAAACTTCATCTTAAGGGCTTGGGAGACTGTAAATTTATGTTGGAGTTTAGTATAATATTTTAACGAATATGGTATTGAAGAAGGAGTACTTATTCCTAAGGAGGAATTATTTAAAATTCTTAAAATAAATGTATTCCTTAAACAAGAGGTTGTTTTTGGAGAAGAAGGGATGAAAACCCAGCCAATTGGTTTATATCATGGGTTTAAATTTGATGGAAAAGAGTAATATCTTATGATTGGTGCTTTAATAAGCCCAAAGGAACGCTTGAAAGAGCATGAACATAGATTTTCAGGAGAATTTGGTATAGGGATTAGTCTATTAAAATAATAAAAAAAATGAAGCGTAATAGCTTCATTTTTTATCAGATTATTTATTATTTTTTATCAAAAGTATTAGTAGTGATTGTTTTGATAAGTTTGGTACTTAGAGTATTAAGATTATTTGTTCCTCATCCTTTGAAGGTATTGAATCCTGCTTTACAACTAGCATTTATTGGAGATCCGCCAAGCGATCCGTTTACTTCACATAATACATTGAAAACACCTCCCCATCAAAAATTTCCAATAGCCATGCCTCCCACGAGATCAAGTGGAGATCCATTTACACTACATTGAGCAGTCAAACCATTAGCGAGTGGATAAGGGAGTAATTTAATAATTACTTCAGGAAGTTTATCGGTATTTGTAGCTACATCACAGCGAAACTCACATGAAGTAGTGCACCAAGACCAATCGTTATTTGCTACACCATTATCGCATTGTTCTTGGGCTTGGACCACGCCATCACCACATACTGCGTCTGGTACTTTAATGGTATAAGATATTTCTTTACAGTCATCAATTTTCTTCCCCATAAATTCTAAGGAACAGTTTACAGTATATGTACCAGGGGCAGTTGCTGGAATAGTAAAGTTTTTTATGGATCATTGATTTACTCCATTTATACTGTAATTACAGCTGAGATTATATCCTTTGGGAAGCTGAGAGTTATTCGTTAATTTAATTTCTCATTCTTTTAGAATGGGCTGAATAAGTAATGACCCATTGGAAGGTATAAGATCAATAGAGGAGAGAATTTCTTCACAACTCAAAGTATCATCTTCAAAAATAGTATTACAACTATTATTTACTCCGTTAGAAAAATCTAAGAAGCCATTAAATTTATTATTTGTAGTATTTTCTTCATCTGTCATACTAGCAGATCCATCCCATGTTAGTTTGTTGCTTGCAGGACTAACGGTAAGAAGATATTTACAAGCTTTGTTAGGAGAAATATTGAAGCCTTTACCTGAGAGCTTAAACCCTCCATCAGCACTAGGAATCAATAATAATCATTGTGCGCCTCCTATCTGGGGACATACCACTCCATTGGGTCAAAAATCATTGGTTGTAATAGTACTTCCATATAAGACTGTTCCTTCAATCAATTTACCATTTATTTGTATTTCTTGATATCCCTGTGTAGTAGCTCCTCCAATATTATTGAGACTTAGTTCAATTTTTGTAGAAGATGCATCACAATATCCTGCGGTACTGATAGTGAGATCTGGTTTTGAATGCTGCGGGCAATAACTATATTCAAAGGAAGTAAGATTTCTAAATATATCATTATCCACAGGACTTCCATAAGGCATACCATAGGGTTGGGCGCTTATTTTAAAATATAAACATAACTTAGAATTTTGTGTTAGGGTGTTTAATGCTAACATATAAGAGGATGTGTAATTTCCTCCCCATTGTTGGGTAAGTATATTTGCTCATCCATTTTTATACAAAGTTTCAAATTCATTGACAGAATTTAAGTTAGGGCAGATTTGAGTAGAACTAACAGTAGTAGCTATTACAAAAGTATCCCATAAATTATTATTGAGAGGGTGGGTTTTTTCTGTATCAACATTACTCACAAAAACTGGACCTCCTTCTAGAATATTTCGTACTCTAGAGATCTGGCTATCTATAGTAAATGATACTAATCCATATCCTTTATCCATAGTTATCTTTTTAATTCCTTTTAGGCCATTAGTAGCTCCGATTTGTGTATCAATATATTGTGTAAAACTATTATTGAGATTTTCTGTAGAAAACAATTTGAATTTTTCTGCATTTTCATCATTTGGACAATAACTTTGTGAGCTATAATCTGTTTGAGTAATAAAAGATATTTGAGAAAAATTACTCTGAGAATTTATAAATCGATTGATACCGACTGCTAATCAGCTTATAATTAGTATACTTACCCCTACTTGTTTAGCAAATTTAAACATAAGAAAAATAATAAAAACTAAATTGTTTTTATTATATGAATGGGAACTTTATTTGTCAATTTTACTGCTTAAGAAGCTTGAGATAATTTTCAATATCACAAGGAATATTGCTTTCTTTGTTTGCGGAGGCAAAAGGAATAATAAATCCTCCAATATCTTTGTTGTAAAGTTCTTTCAGAGAGTCCATAACAAAGTGATTCTTAGTAAGATCAGAAATTACGATAGTTTTGGACCCAGGGGGAAGGATATCTTTGATTCGTTGTATAATCTGTTGCGAGAAAAAAGAAGATGTTTCTTTGGTGATACTTTCAGTTACAGGATTTACTTTACTAGGATCTCGGTAGACTTTGGGAATATGTTGTTCTTCATACATTGTTTTGAGGTTTCTAGAACCTCGATTGATAGACTGAGTAGAGGCATAAAAACCATCTTTTATTTTGATGATCTTAGAGAAATTTTTCTGAATATAGAGAATATAATAATCTTCTGCGGGAAATTGTATATTGAGTTGTTGAAGAGTTCAGAAAGAACCTGGAAGGATGGTGATCTTCTTATGAAGAAGGGTGTCAATAGAAAGTTCACTATAGGTATTGGAGTAAATGCATTGTAGATGAAATTGTATATTACCTGTTTTGCCTAAGATAAACTCATCAGGTTCTCCGTTGATCAAAATCTTTTTGGCACTACATTCCAATATTTGACCAATAGATTTATTTCTTTTTTTATTATTGTAGATACTCTTCTCTTGGAAGCTTCTAAATTGTTGAATAGTAAAGGGAGTAGAGGAGTAATGACTACAATATTCATTGGAGAAAATAAAATTTTCTTCTGGAAGCAATAGAACATCGTTTGCTTCAGTAATGCTTGCAATATGTTCCAGACTATCAAATACCTCTTCGTATGAATTGGTTTGAGTGTTGTAAAAAGCAAAATATTTATCGAGATTATAGTAAATAGTCATGAGAAAATTAAATCTAATAGGTTGAATTGAGAGTATCAGATATATATGCTTTGTTGGTATAATATGCTTTTGCAGGTGCTTGCACAAGCCAATTGTCTGTATTTTGTTTCGTAGTAAACACTACATATACATCTTTTCGAGTAGGAATATTAATATAGTTCATAATAAGCAGATTAAAGCCACTTTTTTTTATTTCGTTGAGATCAGTAATAGTCTTGATATTTCCAGCAAATTGAGAAACCTTGAAATTGAGTTCTATTTCACCCTTTCCAAGATTTACAAAATAAATATCATCTTTCCCTCTCAGAATATATTTAGGTTTAATTCCCAATTTAGTGAGTGATTCAAGTTCATTATAAGTTAAAGTAGTTCCCGTAAGAATCAATAAAGATTTTGAAGCTGTTTGATCATCAATTCCCTTAAGTTTAGCCAGTAAATCTTGCTCTGTATAATTAGGATTATCTATACTACCATTATCTCCAGTAGCTACCACAATTACTTCTTCTCCAGATTTATCTGCTACCAAAACTTCTTGTTGCTTAAACAAAAGTTCAGGATTTTTATCTGCAAATATGAAGTATACAAAAGCGAATGCTATAAGCACAAGAAATAAGGATAGTCTGACTGTATTTTTTTCTGCCATTGTTGGATTAAAAAAATGCAAAATAAACCTCAAGAATATCTAATTTGGTTAACTCATTAATTTTGTAATTATGCTCTTATAATTGCTGAAATAGTAAAGACTCTGCGAGGAAATACAATAGTTTTACTAGTCAGGCATACATTTTTTTATTGACATAATTACTATATGCTATTCATTAACTAGGTTTAAGTAGAAATCAGATCATTATTTGAAACTTTTTCTATGATAGAGTAAATTATGTCATCTTTATTTTCACTAATGAAATATTGAGAATTTCCGATGATTTTTATTTCTGTATTTTCACCATCAAACAAACTATCAATGAATCCTTTCAAAACTACTTCTTTAGCTTGTTTTTCACTAAGACCTCTTGCCATAAGATAGAAAATATTATCTTTATTGAAAGTATGAATTTTTGCTCCGTGACTTGCAGACACATTATTATTTCTTACATCCAAAATTGGTTTTGTAGTAGTGAAACTTTTTTTTCCCATCAGTAAAATCTCCTCTTGAAGATGACCTGATGCTTGGTTTGCTTTAGGATCAATATAAATGGTTCCATCTACAATAACTTCTTGTTCGTTATGAATAATACTAAAAAGTTTGATATCTGCAGAAGAGTTTTCTCCCAGGAGATTTATCTGAACTTTACAGGATGTAGCTTGATTATCAGAAAAAACAAAGTACGATACTTTGATCTTTTCATCGTGTGATACTTCAATTGTTTGTTCGTACTGACTATCACAAACTACTGTAATTATATGTTTCATAGAGGCTTTCATTGTTGTAAGTGTAATCATTATACATTGTATTTCCATACATAATAATTATGAATAGGCTGATTGTTTACTTTAGTCCAGTTAAATTCTATTTCAACTGATTTCATAAGTATTTTTCAGATTATTTTCATTTTTAATTATTAAGATCCATTTTTTATGTTAGATATTAGAAATATTGCTATTATTGCCCATGTAGATCATGGAAAAACTACACTTGTAGATGCCTTACTCAAACAGTCTGGTACTATGAAAGTAGAAGAAGGAGCTGCTTTGATTATGGATAATAATGACCAAGAGCGTGAAAGAGGTATCACTATTTATAGTAAGAACACTTCCGTTATTTATGATGATCACACCATCAATATTATTGATACTCCATGACATGCAGATTTTGGATCAGAAGTAGAGAGAGTTTTAAGAATGGTAGATTCGGTGTTATTGGTAGTAGATGCCTATGAAGGTCCTATGCCTCAAACAAAGTTTGTACTCAAAAAATCTCTAGAATTAGGCCTCAAACCCATCGTAGTTATCAACAAAATTGATAAAGCTACCTCAAGACCAAACTGGGTTATTGATAGACTTTTTGATTTATTCATCTCTCTTGGTGCTACAGATGAGCAAGCTGAATTTACGGTAGTATATGCTATCGCTAAACAAGGAATTGCTATCAAAAACCTTAGTGATGAACATAAAGATATTTCTCCCTTATTTCAAACAATCATTGATTTGGTGCCACCAGCTCCAAAACTTGATAATGAGCCACTTCAAATGCAAATTGCAAATTTAGGGTATGATGATTTCTTGGGAAGACTTGGAATTGGTCGTATTACTCAAGGAACCCTAAAAGTAGCTCAACAAGTAACAGTTATTGATAATGAAGGAGTCCGTAGAACTGGAAAAATTAGTAAAATCTTCGTAACAAGCGGATTGAGTAGAGTGGAAACGAATGTAGGAACTTGCGGTGATATCGTAACTATTGCTGGAATTCCTAATATTTACGTAGGAGAAACAGTGACTGATAACAATACTACAGAAGCTTTACCACCTATCACTATTGATGAACCAACTCTTACTATGGAGTTTGTAGTAAATGATAGTCCATTTATGGGAAAAGAAGGGAAGTATGTAACAAGTAGAAACCTCAATGAAAGATTACATAAGGAACTTGAAGTAAATGTAGGACTCAAGATTGATTTCTCAGATCCTACTAAATTTGTGGTATCTGGAAGAGGAGAATTACATCTTGGAGTATTAATCGAAACGATGAGAAGGGAAGGATATGAATTACAAGTATCTGCTCCTGAAGTAATTACTAAAAAAGATGAAAATGGACATACACTCGAACCATTTGAAACATTGATTATCACTGTAGATGATGGAGTTTCTGGAAGTATTATTCAGCTTATTTCAGATCGTAAAGGTCTCATGCAGACTATGAATACAGAACATGGCCAAACTACTATTGAGTTTGAAATTCCTACAAGAGGACTCTTAGGTCTCAAAGGAGATTTTATCTTACTCACAAAAGGCGAAGGATTGATGTATCATAGTTTCTCACATTTTGCACCATGGGTTGGAGAGATCGCAAAAAGAAGAGTAGGAAGTATGATCGCTTCACAAACTGGTAAAGCCATGAAGTACGGTATTTATAAACTTCAAGAGCGCGGACCAATTTTTGTAGATCCAGCTCAAGAAATTTATGAAGGTATGATCGTGGGTGAACATCTTAAAGGTGGAGATATAGTAGTTAATCTCACAGTAAATAAACAAATGACGAATGTTCGTAATGCAGGAAATGATGAAGCTATGAGATTGGAACCAATCAGACATATGACTTTGGAAGACGCATTGGGATATATTGCTAATGATGAATATGTAGAAGTTACTCCAAAATCTATTAGACTCAGAAAAAAATATCTTACTGAATCAGCAAGAGCGTCTGCTAAGAAAAATAAATAATCTTTAGTAAATACTTTAATAGATTCTTCTTTTAAAAGCTTATAAAATCTGCTTATATGGCATATTTATTTGATTTCAAACAAAAACTACAAGATTTTTTAGTCGATGAGAAGCTGCCCTTTATATTGAAAGATGAGGGAGTTTTTCTTTATATCCATATCGAAAAAGAGAAGAAAACCACCATGGAGATAGTAGATTTTTTGCTGAAAACTTACAAACTTCCTAAGAATGCTATTGGGTTTGCTGGTCTCAAAGATAAACATGGAATCACACGTCAGTGGTTTAGCTTTGATGCTGATATTGTTTCGAGAATTTTGAGAACCAAGAAATTTGAAAAACTGCTTTCTATTTGATTGTCATGAGTATGTAAGGTTCTCAAAACAGGGTGGTACAATCAAAAACTTACTACTAAAGATGATCTTCATAATGGCTTTGTAATTCGTCTCAGATCAAAAAAACATAAATTATCTGAACAAGAGCGTGAGATCGTAGAGTGAGTTTTAAAAGATTCCTTGGCTATGCCTAGCTTCCCCAATTATTTTGGTGAACAGCGTTTTGGAGTAAATGGTCGCAATATTTATGAGGGTCAGCGTATACTCAATGGATATGATAAATCTATTACAGGATTTGATCGTATATTCAAACTCCAAGCATATACCAGTGACCTCTTTAATCAGATCTTGGAGCGAAGAATATCTCAAGGAAAAGCACCAATTGATGGTGACTTATTACTCATTAATAAAAAGATATATCTATATTATCAGGATGAAATTTACCTTCAGTCTGATCGACATCAAAAAGGTAAATTCTTCATTTTTACCAAATTTACTTCTCCTCAAGATTTCAATTCCAAAGTTCCTTATCAGATTATTTTACCTGTTCTTGGATTCAATAGTCTTATTCCTCACCATGAGATGTTTTTCGGAAAATGGATGTATAATTTTATGAAGAAAAATTCTATTACTCCTGAAAACTGGAAGATATATGAGGAATTAAAAATATTCTGAACTTTGAGAACGATGCAAATGTCCTTGAAAAATCCAACTTGGAAATGGATGGACGACGATATTATCCTTAAGTTTGAACTTGAAGCGGGCTCTTATGCTTCCGTGGTTGTAGACCAATTACTCAAGACTATCAAAACCAAGCTTGATAAAATAAGATTGGCTAAACCAGTCTCATCAGATCCTGTAATTTTGCCTCAACATAGACAAACTAAGAAAGCAAAACCTCATAGAAAATGAAAAAGTAAACCAAAAGATAAGAAAGTAGCAAAAGTTTAATATTTTTTCTTGTTTTCTTCTGGAAGCTCAATATACTGCTTTTGATAATGAATGTTAACAAAAATTCCGCTATATAGCGGAATTATGCGACGACAGGTATTACCAGACGAATTGAGGATCACTCCACACATAAATATTATAACATATAATCTATTATTTGTCAAGTAAAATGTTCTGATTTCAAAAAAAACAGCAAAAAAAAAATTCTTACTGATCTGTAATATCTTTTACAGTAATTTTAGGTTTTGTTTTTTTGATCTTGAATGGGATATATATGCTTCAGTCTTTATCCAATAGCTCTGTGCAACAACAATCTTTTGCGGCTCAAAAACTTGCTCGAGGAGTAGACAAACAAGTAGGGGATTTTTTTGCAAGTGTAGGAAAGCTCTATAGTGCAATACAATCTGGTGAAGCAGTACTCGATTATGTACAGGATATCAATACTATTTTTGAAACTCTCCAAACTAATCAAACTCTCAAAGATAATATTCCTGCTGCTTATCAAGATCTTTATAATTTCTGATTACAACGACTTCCTTACAAGAATGATATTTTAGAATTATTATGACCTAATAGAGTACAAACTTATTTGATAGCACTTATGAATAGTGCAGAAATAAGACCCAATGGTGGATTTTTCTGATCTTATGCGATAGTACAGATTCAAAGATGAAAACTTCTCAAATACCAAGTATATGATTCTTATTATGCTTACAATCAAAATAGTGGTGCAAGGATAATGCTCGATCCGAATTATCAAAAAATATTAGGACAAGAAGATATCAATTTTATTTCTCCCAATGTATTTTGATTTACTACTCAAGACGCAGGAAATATAAAGCAACTTTATGAAAATCTTTTTCCATGACAGAGTATAGATGGGGTAATTATGATTAAATCTGAAGTATTGCAAAAATTACTTCCTGAACTCAAATCTAAACTTATAGAACGACAATTTGTGAATGCAAGCATTGATCTTATTAGAGGAGACTCTCTTCCTAATAAAAAAGAAAAATATCTCACTGATATGGGAGCCTTCCTGAATGAAAATAAATCTACGCTTCTTACTCAGATTATGAATAATCTTCCGACCTTATTCAAAAACTATGATATACAATTATACTTTCCACGTAGTGCGCTTCAATTTCAGTCTTTCTTAGCTGATCAAGGACTGATGACCACACATGATAAAGATAATCTGTATATATGGAATCTCAATAAAAGTTTCAATAAGATTGATTCATTTGTCATCAAAAGATTTGCCCTCCAAAATAACGATGGGCAAACGATAGCGGAAAGCGAAAATGGTATTTTTGATGCAAAAGAAATTCAGAAAGGACTCAATAATAGTCAGACCTATGATTTATATTTTTATTACACTTTGAGTATACCACAAACTTATAATGATCAAATATTCTGACTTACGAAGCAGTATGATATTGAGCTGACAGCAAGAGAACAACATATTCTGGGACTGAGTTATAACTGGCATAACCAAGTTATCGTAAATCTTCCTGAAAATCTTGAATTTGTGGGTCTTGAAGGTTCATTTTATGCAAAAAATCCATCTGTTCCCTACCAAATAATTGATGGACTTGAGAATCAAATTGTTACCTTTGATGTAATGTGATTTGTTAACAATGGTCTTACGGTAGTGAAAATGAAAGTGAAGAAAAATAAGACTTAAGTAAACACTGATTTATCACAAAACTATACTAAACAAGAACTCTAAATCAATAAAAAATATAAATATCCCAAAAATCACTAAGTATTACTATCTTTAGTCTTTAGTCTTATTTTACTACTTATCTATACTATTTCTTCTTCCACTGATTCATCGCTTAGTCAGAAAATAAACTGTAATACCATAATTTTTATAAGAAGTATGCTTGGTATTTTTTTTCTTCAGATAGAGTTTTTTGGTATCTTGCTGTCTATGGCATGTCATAAGTCTTCTATAAAGATGAATATGATGAAAAATTAAAGTTTTCGGCTTATTAAAGAGAGAATGAAAAGTGTACACAGAGATAATTGATAATGTTTCAGCTAAAATACTTATTCCAATAATTAGGTGAAAAGTTGATGAAAAAAAGTATTATGAATATTGATTGATAGCACAGTTATGATTGACTAGTTAATGTATGATATGGAAAACATTATAGAGTACACCATTGAGCAAATGGGTTTGCACATTGAAAAAAAACATATCAATTGAATTGAAAGCCTCTGGAACTATACAAAAAGAAGATTGAATAAAACTGAGTTACTGCTGAGAAATTCCCGTTACATCTCAAAGAATCTGAATTTAGATTTAACTATTGAAGAGAGAAAAAAGATATATATATACTTCACTTATAATTATCTTAAAAAAAATTTGTTAAACTACTCTAGACCCTTATATTTTATAATAAATATTAAAATTATGACAAAAAAACTACTATGATTTTTGTGAGTAATTTTTATATCTTTTGGTATATTTTTATGATCTACCAATATGACCTATGCAGCCAATCCTAGTGATATAGTGATTGAAGTTACTGCTAGTGCATGACAAGAGCTCACCATCAACAAATATTTTACAAATGATTATACTGTAGATCGATGAGATGGTACTCCTATAGCTATGCTTGGAAGTAATACAACTCATACTTACACAACAACATCTTGATATACCGTTACTCTTAGCCTTGCAGGTTGAGCGACTAGATGGAAATTTTTGGGAGCTACACTTCCTCTGATACCAAAAATATGAACTACTGCGACTGATATAAAAATTGTGACTATGCCAAGCTTATCATGATACTTTGGTGATAATGCTACGAGTCCTTGAGATAGTTTTTTCTTCTCTTTTAACTTAAATTGATCTCTCACTTCTCTTCCAGCTTGAAGTTTTGATACTAGTAATATAACTACAGCTTGAAATAATTTTTTCTTCTCTTTTAACTCAAATTGATCTCTCACTTCTCTTCCAGCTTGAAGTTTTGATACTAGTAATATAACTACAGCTTGAAATAATTTTTTCTTCTCTTTTAACTCAAATTGATCTCTCACTTCTCTTCCAGCTTGAAGTTTTGATACTAGTAATATAACT
>CAYVXG010000003.1:8611-44909 GCA_964455295.1 uncultured Candidatus Peribacteria bacterium | reverse complement strand
ATTCCTTTTGAAGGGAAATTGATTGCATATCCACCTCTTGTAGAATTAAATACTACCCCTCCAGTACTTACCAATGATGGAGAACTGCTTACTCTTGTTGGTTCTGGGGTAGGTGTTGGTGTTGGAGTTGTTGTTGGTTCTTCCACTACTACCACTGTAGTTCCAGTTTGAGTTCCTACAGCCGATCCAGTTGTTGGAGCCACTCCAGCATCTATATTTCCAGAATTGAGATCATCAATCAATCGGTTATCATCATCTCCATAGATATCATCTTCACTTCCATATTCTCCAGAAAGCATAGAATCATAACTACCACTTATATCTGTTCCACTTATATCTAAAATATCTTCATCAATTGTCTGTTCATTACCTCCACTTACCAAATATCGTATCGCAAAAATCGCTCCGATTAATCCGAATAATATTAAGTAAAGGGTGTTGTTTGATTGTTTTCTTCTTCCTGCAATTGCTACCATTGTTGTAAGGTTTAAAAAATTAAAATAAAAAGAATGAATTTATAGTTTTATATGATGGTTTAATTACTATTTTGAATATTAACTCAGATTATAGTAGCTATATTGACATACACTTCAAGTAATGTTCTGTGACAAATTATTTTACTGGCTGTAAGTCAATTTTCCCTTCAGGAGTAATTCCTACAATTTTTACTCTAATACGTTGATCTATTTTATAAAATGTTGCTGGGTTTTCTCCAAATTTGAGTCCTAAGTTTCTTGCTCCTGATAATCCTATCTTATCTTTTGTATATTTCACAAATATTCCATAATTTTCAATTCTTGTAATTACTCCATCAAATTCATCTCCAATTTTGGGTTCATACGTCAAATCTTGAATAATTTCGATGGTTCTTTGAATTGCTTTGGCATCTCTACTCGTAATCATACAAGTTCCCTCATCGTCAAAGTCAATTTTTACTCCAGTCTCTGCAATAATCTTATCAATCATTTCTCCTCCTTTTCCAATAACAATCTTTATTTTTGAAGGATCTACTTGTATTACCGTAATTTTTGGAGCAAATTCTGATAATTCCAATCTTGGCTTAGCAAGAGTTTGAAGCATGAATTCCATAATTTCTAGTCTAGCAATATTAGCTTTTTGAACTACTTCCATAGCCATATCCACTGTTATTCCTCTGATTTTCATGTCAAGTTGTATTGCTGTAATACCATCGGGCGTACCTGCAACTTTGAAGTCCATATCACAATTATGATCTTCTGCTCCTTGAATATCAATAAGAACTTTATATTCTGACGGAATTCCTTGATCATTAGTACGTGAACAAATTCCCATTGCTATTCCTGAAACTGGTTTTTTGATTGGTACTCCTGCATCCATAAGACTGAGCGTACTCGCACAGACTGAACCCATACTCGTAGACCCTCCACTTGCTAAGCAATCTGAAACTAGTCTAATCGTGTAAGGAAAATCTTGTTTTGATGGAATCATGAACTCAAGTGCTTTTTCCGCCAATCTTCCATGTCCTATTTCACGGTTTCCTGTTCCTCTAATTCTCATAGCTTCATTTACTGAGAATGGTGGAAAGTTGTAGTGATGCATATATCTTTTTTCTGTTCCATCATTCATCATATCATCGGTTAATTGTACATCTCCAGGTGCTCACAAGGTAGTCGTATTCAAAATTTGAGTATCTCCTCTTCGGAATAAGGCACTTCCATGAACTCTATCCAATATTCCCACCTCACAGTACAATTGCCTAATTTCGTCCATAGCTCTTCCGTCTATTCTTATATTTTTATCTAAAATAAGCTCTTTATAATATTCTTTCACCTGCAATTCCAGAGCCATATTTACTTTTTCCCAAGTGTATTTTGCTGCTAATTCTATATCATCTCTATTTTCAAGTAAAGGTCCAAATTTATCTCTCAGTCTTTTTCTATATTCAATAAATAAAGCATCTCGCTCATCTTTTGTTCCTTTGAAGAATTTCTCCATATCAGCATGAGGAATAAGCTGAGCTACTTCTGCCTTGAGTTCATCAGATGGGTAGTTGATTGCTACAAATCCTGAAAGATCCTTAGGCTGAATCATTGCCAAATATTTACTCTGGATATCACAGAGTAGGTCTGTAGCTTCCTGACCATATTCAAAAGCCTTCCTGAGCGTCTCTTCATCAATTTCCATACCATCCATCTCTATCATATTCATACTCCCTTTTTTTCCACTTACTAATAAGTTGAGACCATTATTTTCAAATTCTTCTACCAATGGATTAATAACAAAATCTCCTACAGAAACTTTTCCTTCATTTTCACTAGTTTGGGCTTTCGTAAATCCGATTCTCACTCCACTTACTGGTCCATCAAATGGAATTCCTGCCATCAAAGTTGCTAAAGACCCTCCAAGTATACCAAGTGTTGCCAGATCATTCTCTTTATCAAAAGAAAGGGGGGTTACGCTAATTACGATATCATTGATCATACCTTTAGGAAACATAGGTCTAAGGGTACGATCTACAATTCTTCCATACAAGGTCACCATTTCAGTAGGTCTTCCTTCTCTTTTTCTATAAGCGCCTCCTCCAATTTTACCCACAGCATGATTACTATCACGGAAATCGATAGTCAAAGGGAGAAAATCTTTATCTGGATTAGGATTTCTTTTCATAACCGCTGTTACCAACACTTCAGTACCACCCAGCTTAATTCTTACAGCTCCATCACAATTTGGAGCCAATATTCCCGATCTAATTATAAGTTCTTTACCGAAAAAATCTTGCTTTAAAACTATTTCTTGAGGTTTTCTTATACTATACGACATGCAACACAAAGCAATTAGAAATTAAATATATAATTTTGTCAAATTTATTAGCTCAAAAATAGTAACTTTTCCGCTCCTTATTGCAATCTTGATATTTGACAAAATTTAGTATTTTAAGTATAAACAAACAAGGGAAAAATACCTCTCTTCATACTAATCACACAGTTCTTATGAATATAAAAAAAATAATAATCTGATTAATAGTAGCAGTCGGAATTGGCTTAGGAAATTTTGGCTTTCATCATTCCTTTTTTGTTCCTGACGAATCAGTTCTAAGTCTGAAAGCACGAGCTCAACCTGTAATAAATGGCGAAGAATATGCTCAACAATTAGCAGAAAATGCAAGTAATGCTGCTCCAGATGCAAGCACTAATAAATCGCTCAATGATCTTGCTTCCTTGTTGGATATTATTCTCAATACTCTATATATCATCATACGACCCTTGCTAGCGATAACAGGGATGGCTTTGGATAATAGTTTGGTATATGGTGAAGCTTTTGGTCTCACGACCACTCTCAGAAAATTTTGGACTATCATGATGCAGATTTCCTTCATAGTACTAACAGCAATGATATTATGGGATATTGTAAAGATGATCCGAAAAAAAGACGGAGACCCTTATAAAGATTTACCCAATAAAATAAAATCTTGGATATTAGCAGGTGTATTTATTCCTCTTAGTTGGTTTATAGTATCAGCTCTTATTGATTTAAGTACTATTTTAATCTATCAAGTAGGAGCTATACCTCTTACACTTATTAGCAGCAATGATGATACTAAAATATTGGTAAATAGCAGTATCATCAATCTTGCAGATACAAGTGCCTCTACGGCACAAAAACAAAGTACTTTCAGATTTAATACTACATTTTCTTGTGCTGAAAACCCCACAAAAACTTATCTTCCATGTAAATTTGAAGACAATGTTATCAATGAAGATTCTTGGAATCAATATATAGAACAAGAAAAGGGGAAGTATACTTCCACAAGTACTCAAGGAATGGCTGAAAGTATAGAAAATGGAAAATGATTTTGTGCGCTTTCTCCTACTGCCCTCATGAAAGTAGATTATACCACCAATATTTCTAGTAGAACAGGACTTACTCAGCTCCTTCAAGAAGGGTCAGTAGAAATGTCAGATTGTAGTACTATTGGAGATTTGATTAATAAATCAAAGTCTATGGTGGGACCTTTATATACTGTATATGGGTCTTTACTCAATTTCACAAGTCTCAATGTAACCGTGAGTGGAAAATCTACAGAAACTGAAGTTATGCTCTTCCTTATCAAGGCAATAACAGGAATACTTCTGATTATCCCACTTATCACACTTGCATTTGTAAGTATAGCAAGAATAGGAATATTGCGAATGGTGATAGCTTTTTCACCACTCTTAGCACTGAATGAGGTATTTAAAGGAAAAGGAATAAGCGGAGATATGAGTAAAAAACTTGAATCCAACTGGCTAGATATGGTGAATTTTAAAACCTGAGTATCTGACATTATTAATGTTATCTTTCAACCTGTAATTGTAGTCTTAGCCCTCTGATTATCTATTGTTTTCCTCAATGCTACCAATAATATGTTGAAGTATGACTCTGATAAAGCAGGTTTACTTCAAGCAATAGGTATAAATATTGATTCAGACGATGAGTATCAGATTTTCAGCACAGTAGATGACAAAGGAGATAAAATTACAGACATTAAAATGAAAAAGTTCAGTGCGGAATATTCTACCAGTATTTTCTTTGATTACTTTAGCTGGATTATAGCAAATATATTCTGAATTATGATTATGCGAAAACTGATGTTTATGGCATTGGGAGCTTCAAAAATGACTCAAAATATTACTAGAAAAATGGAATCATTTGGAGAAGATTACTTGAGCAGTAGACCAATCTTCCCAGGTCCAAACTGAGCCTTGAGTCGAGATAGTATTAAACAAATTACAGATATGGATCGTGGAGTACCAGGAGAAATTATGAAAAACATCACTAAAGATAAAACTAAGGATGCAGCTGAAGAGTTGGTATCTTACACCAAAGCTCGCTTACCAGGATCTGAGGAAAAAGGTAAACATAATAAGACATTTGCCTTGAGTCAAAGTTTTGATAGTCCAGACACTAACAAAAATCAGGTGGCAGCAGATACTATGGCAAATGGAATTATTAGTCTAGGAGCAGAAAACAGAAACTTCCATTATCTCAATAAAGAGGATGTGGCTAACTGGAGTAAACTTACAGGAGATAAAGCCATGAATGTGACGGGAGATAATTTAAGTGAAATCGTAACACAAGATAATTTCTGGAAAGCTATGGCTAAGTCTGAAAATAGTGAAAGAGTACTGAAAGTTCTCAGAGAAGCTCAAACTGAAGATAGCATAGCAAGCAGACTTGTAGGACCTAAGAATATTGTAGAGTTGAGAAATAATATGAGTAAAGGAATACAACAGATAAGAACTGGAGGTATTTCAAGTGCAAACAATAACAATACTATAAAATCATATGATAATGAGATGGTATTCTATACTACAAAAGCCGATACCACAAACAATATCTACTCATTGGAACAAGCCTTCAACGTAGATAAGTCCAATCTTAATAAAAACTATCAAAAGATAAACGACTTTGTGAAGAATGAAGAAGTCTTACATACACATGTAAAAGATTATTTTGGAATAAAAGATTTAAATACTAGTAATGATTGAGAAGTATATTCTGATGGAAGGATATTTAGAATAAAAAATCCACCTAGAATTCCACCACTTAACATTACTGCACCTACTGGATCGACAGAGGAAGGAGACACTGAAGATGAAGGAAATTAAACATTCAATTATTAACCTACCTATGAATAAAGCAAAAAATACCATTCTCATAAGTCTGATTATACTCCTCTTTGGATATGGGTTTTATGCATTTGCTACAGATGGCTCTACCGTAGAGCAAAATCTTGCAGAAAAAATGGATACCTTCGTGAAAATATTGTCATGGATCTGGATTCCTATTACTAATCTTGCAGGTAAATTCATGACCAACTCACTGGTAACAGGAGAGATACTCAAGATTGCAGACTTCTTATTTCAAGGATGGAGCCTTGCAAGAACGATAGTAAATTTTGTGATCGTAGGAGTAATACTTACTATTATTTGGGATGTTATCACCAAAGGTGGCACTAAAGGTCTGGGTACTAAAATTGTCAAACTGATTATTACTACCCTTGCAGTAAATCTGAGCCGATTTGCACTTTCTGCAATGGTAGACTTATGAACTCTAGCCTTGCTGGGAGTAAGCAATATGGGTTCTTCTATTATCGATAGTCTCCCAGTGAAGAAATCACTACTAGAACAAATGGCTTGCCCACCCAAAGAAATTATTATCGATTTTGAGTGAAAATCAAATATCATTACTCCTTCTTGTACCAGTAATGGAACAGACGGACTTAGTATTGAAGATATTGTTCCTACTACAGATAATATGTCCTGACCCCTCAGATATTTCTGAATCGGAGTATTTCATATCTTTGACTTCTTATCGAGTAATGGAGATTCCCATGAACTAAAATCTGTAACCATCTGACTCTTAGTGAAACTATTTTTGATGATTATGTTCATCACCCCAATTATTGCTCTTCTCGTCGTAAATTTTGCTAGAATATTTATGATTTGGATGCGGTTTCTTTTTGCTCCCTTTATTGCTCTGAGACGAGGAATGGAAGGCGCAGGAATTGGGCGGTTGGATGCTCTACGAGGAAAAGTAAGAGGAAGAGGAGATGATTATTTTGATATAAAAAATATAATCTGAGCTATATTCGCACCCGCTATGGTAGCAGCAACTTTATTCTTAGCGGTCATTACCATTGCCAGTTTATTTGGTGCTCTCACCAAAGGAGTAAATGATCAGACAAGTGTAGAGTCCCTTTCTGGAGCCGCTAGCAAATTTTGGAATGATGTGGATGGAGGAGTGATTTCTGTAGACAATGAAAGTATCACCATTCCTGGAGGAGGAAAGATGACATTTGATGGAAATGTCTATGAAGATACAAGCAAACAAATAATGGGAAGTTTTGGATATCTGATTATCTGTGTAATGACTATGGGTCTTCTGTGGGCTGTATTTAGGGTAGGACTTTCTACGAGCAGTCTTCTTTCCAGTTATGGACAAAAGGTTATGGATGCAGGAAAGAAAACCATTACCACAGGCATCAAATTACCACTAGGTGTAGATGGTAAAAATATCTCTTTGGATCAACTCGGAGACAAATTTGGCTTCAACAAAGTGGAAGGAATCGCTAGAGGTAATATGATTACTCAAACTCAAAGAAGTCAGTTTGATATTGCAGAACAAACCAAAGGTAATATTCTTGGAAAATTATGATATGATTATGATATCAATCGATGAGGAACAGCGCCGTTTAAGGAAAAAGATTTCGGAATCAAAGAAGCCGATCTCAATCCAAATCTTGTAGATAAAACAAAAGTAGCTACTTTTGAAGCTGAATCACAAAAATTCTTCAAAGGAATTATGGATAATATGATTTCCAGAAAAACCACTATCAAATGAGATAGCCCACAATGGAGAAATGCACTGAGTTCTTGGATCACTGCTGGTGGATACGACTATATGGTGAGTAAAAAAATCATCAAAAAGGATGATGACAAAACAAAACATTTCGTGGAAGGTGAAGATGGAAAGAAAACATTCAGTATTGATAAGTTTTGGGCTGATACAGACGCAAATCAAGCTGCTGGAGGATTTATGAAAAAAATCTTCTCTAAAGAATTTTACAGTGCTACCAATAAATCTCCTGCTACTATATTTGCTGATTACACCAAAGATGGGAAAGGAGCACCCATGGGAGCAAAATTCAAAATTAAATATTCAGATCTTACTGGATAATATAAAAGAAATAGATAAAAAACTCACCATGATTGGTGAGTTTTTTGTTTGATAAATTTATAATTTTATTTTCCATTACTTTAATTATCATCTATTTATCTGATTATTTAAAATCCTCTTCTTCACATGTTTATCGACTCCCACACCCATCTCAACATTTCTCCATTACGGGAAGCTCGACAAAAGCATCTTGAAGATTTTATACAAATATGAGGAAACTGAATCTCCATTATTGCTACCAACTTTGAGGATAATCAAAAAGCAGTGGAAATAGCTACACAAGCAAGAAACATCTATCCAAATCTTCATATCTGAGCTACCATGGGCATTCATCCCAGTGAAACAGAATCACTTGCTAGTACTCCTGAACTCTTACAATCTACCCAAGAGAAACTAGAAGATATACTGTCAGAATTTAAAGAATTTATAATCTGAATTGGAGAAATTGGAACGGACATGCATCGAGAGGAATACAGACCATTTTCATCTTCTCAAAAACTCTTATTTAAAGCGCAGTGCGAACTTGCAGTGAAGTACAACTTACCCATCATTATTCATTCCAGAACAGACTTTGCTGGTACATTTGAAGTCTTACAGTCATTGGAAGTCTTACCTAGAAATGTCTACTTTCATTGTTGGGGTTACCAACCATCAGAGCTCGAGATTCTCAAAGATCGGCTGGATAATAAATCTACAACTACTCAGCTTTTCATAGGTTTTTGTGGAAATATTAGCTATCCCAAAGCCCAAGATCTTAGAGACAGTTACCAGTACTGCTTAGATCACGATGTCAAAACTTTGATCGAAACAGATGCTCCCTTCCTCGCTCCCCAAGCCATCAGAGGTCAAATCAATACTCCTGCAAATATTGTACATACCTACACTTATATTTCAGAATATTTCAATATTCCTCTCACTACCCTTCAAGAAAAAATCTATAATAGTTTTATGGAATTATACTTTCCCCACGCTTAATATACACTGCAGAGGCGGCAAAAACACTACGTGAGAATTTAGACTAAAATAACTCTCTGCGCTCCCTCTCCTTTTGGGAGAGGGTTGGGGTGAGGGTATAATAAAAAAGAGTTCTCGCTCATCATTAAAATTACACACCAAAATTAGTAAATCTAGATACTAATTTTTAGTATATGAAAAAGCGCTAGTACAATACCAGCGCTTTTTGTTCTCATTCAATTGAGCTTATCATCCCAAGATGTATTGAGAGGGCTATCAAGAAAGTCCTTCTCTTCCTTTTTAAATTGTTTCCAATTTAATGCAATTAGTACGATACAAGCACCAATAGGCACAAAATACCACCACATCTGGGCCGTTTCCCCAAATAAACTTAAATTGTAATCTTTTGGATTTTCACCCTCTCGTAGTAAACTATCTACGTAAGAATCAATTAAAATACCATAAAAAACTGGCACAATAATTAAAATCCAGCAAATAATTTGAGTAAATCTTCTCATTCCTTACTTATTTAGTTACTTAATTATGGTTCTTTTTAGTACTAAGCAATCTTAATCCTATTACCTTCTCTCTTCTTGTAATTGTAAACTTTCTCAAATATCTCCAAGTAAGACTTTTCTGTCAATTGCTTTGATTGAAGTAATAGTTCATCTGGATAGGATCTTAATTGCCTTAAAAACAATTGATGATCGTATCCTTTTAGAGATATAAAACTTAAACAGGCATCTACAAATGCTCTCTTAGTCTTACCATTAGGATGAAACATCCCAATTTCATGTATTTTTGTAACTCTAATTAAGCTATTGATTTTCATTTCGTGTGTAAATAATAACTTTCCAGATATAAATATCTGTTTCGAATCAGCTCCTCTATCTCCAGGCTTATTACGTACAATAGATAATAATATGGTGATAGGAAAGTGAGATTTCTCAAATAATTCACGGAATTGGATATAGTTCTCATTCCCAGCCCTCGCAAAAGAGTTCATGAAATCCTCACCTGTCCAGTTCTTAGAATTTACATTCAAAATCTGCACTTCTTTAATGCCCCAACCTGGCTGGATGCAGAAAATAACGGGTTTATTCGTTTTTTTTGCTGACTCAAGTCTGTGTTGACCATCGATAATCTGAAGAAATTCATTTACGTAAATAATCGTAGGTAAATAGCATTCCTTAAACGATTTCACCAAAGCGGCTACATGTGCTGGATTGATATCTCTATTTTCCTCCAGCAATGTAAAAAGACTTAAGTTAGTCGTAATAAAAATGTTATCTGCCAAACCTGTCTTTGTACAATAATTTTTTAAGAAAGTTCTCAAGTAAGTATTATGACCCACTTTGGTGCGGTCTAATATCTCTGCAGTTAGTTTTTTAGTCTCGAGATTCATTTTTGATTAAATTTTGATGTTTTATTAATAGTTGTTTTAACTTTATTTTATCTTTTAATGACTTATAAGGTCACTTTCTTTGAGGGATCAACTAGAAAGGAAGTTGAATCAGATAGTTCTACAAATAGAATAATCTAATAAGATATTAAAGAACAATAAGTTTATAAATATCTATATATATATATGTCAAGTCATTTTACATTAATTGTAATATTTTACAAAAATAAAAACAGACCATCACAGTCTGTTTTTTATAGAAAACTTATTAATCTATTCCAATAGTTTTTCTTCTCTACTAAGTATCCTTAATCTTTCCAATAAAATATCAATCTTATTCATCACTTCTCCAAAATAATAATTAAATTGAGGATTAGTGCGATAATTTTGAGGAGTAATTTCCTTTAAATTACTTTCCTCTTTATCATCATCGGTGACAAGCTTCTCAAATTGTTTATCAAACTCTTCTAGTAAATTAGAGGCTTTATTTAACCATCTTTCTCCCTCCAAGTCAGTAAAAATTCATTTTCTAATAAGATATCCTATGCAGTCATATATACTCATCATAGTATTAAACTTTATGTCCATGATATCTTTAAAGTATTGCAATCTTTTTTCAGCAGATAAAACAAAGTTATCGAGGAAAGTTTTTCGTTTTTCAATATCAAATGATTCATAATCATAAAGGATAATCTCATCTTTATTATTAAATTGTATAACATCTTTATCTTCTTGTAGATATCTTGCTATTCTGGAACTTAAAATCTTTAAAGCTTGTTTTTTATCCATAGGACGTGAAATATTTTTTTCGAGTTCATCTTTATAAAGTATTAAAGAGTACCCTGATTCAGAATCTTGTTGAGAAAGAGTTTTTTGAAGATCTAATAATGTTTTGTAATGATATTGTAAATTTCCTAATTCGGGAGTATTTGCAGTTTCATCATTATTAATTTCAGAAAGATCTATAACAGAAAGCATAGTAATTATTAAAATATTTAAAGTATATTGACTAAATAATTATTATCTTATGAATATCAACAATTGAAAAAACAGACCATCACAGTCTGCTTTTTCTTTGAAAGATTTCAGCTTATTATGCATCAATAACTTTTCCATCTTCTGGCTTATCTTCCTTAGTTTCCCCTTCAGTTGGTTCAAGGATGTCGTCAGGATTTGCTCCAGTTCCAGGAGCAGTGTTAGTTGCAGAGAATTTTTGATACATATCCATGATTTCTTTTTGATATTCTTCATGCTTAGCATCAAATTCTTCTTTTGTAGTAGCTTCATTTTTCTTGAGCTCATTTCCTGAAGCTATCATTTCAGTGATTTTAGCTTTTTCTTCTTCAGGAATTTTATCTTTATTTTCCTCAAGCATAGACTCGAGTTGGTAGAGTACTTGATCAAATTTATTCTTTGATTCTGCAAATTCTAATCTTCTCTTATCGTCTTCTGCAAATCTTTCGGCATCTTCTTGAGCTCTTTTGATATCATCATCTGACAATCCTGTAGCGCCTTGTACAGTAATTTTTTGTTCTTTACCTGTAGTTTTTTCAAGTGCAGTTACATGTAAGATACCTGATGCATCAATATCAAACGTTACTTCAATCTGGGCTTGTCCTCTTCTCAATGGTGGTATACCTTCAAGATTAAACATACCAAGAGATTTATTATCTCCAGCCATTGGTCTTTCTCCTTGTGTAACATGAATAGTTACAGCTGGTTGATTATCTACAGCTGTAGTATAAATATTAGATTTTTTTACTGGAATAGTTGTATTTCTAGAGATCATAACATGAGTTAACCCTCCTTCTACTTCTACACCAAGACTCAATGGAGTCACATCCATCAATAAGATATCGGATACGCTAGAATTACCAGAAAGAATTCCACCTTGAATTGCGGCTCCAAGAGCTACTGCTTCATCAGGATTTACTGTTGCTTTTGGCATCTTACCAAAGTTATCTTCTACCAATTTCATTACTGCTGGCACTCTTGTAGACCCCCCCACTAAAATAATATCATCAATCTCTGAAGATTTCAATCCACTATCAGTGATACATGATTTCACGGGTTTCACGCATCTTTCAAGTAAATCAGAAATTAATCTTTCAAAAGCTGCTCTTGTAAGAGTTTCTTGAATATGTTTGGGAGTTCCTTCTACTGTAGTAATAAATGGAATATTAATTTCTACACTATCGGCACTACTCAATTGTTTTTTAGCATTTTCAGCTTCATCTTTAAGTCTTTGCATAGCCATAGGGTTTCCTGTAAGATCTACTCCTTCCTTAGCTTTAAATTGATCTGCGAGCCATCTGATTATTCTTTGATCAAAATCGGCTCCACCAAGATGGGTATCACCAGAAGTAGCTTTTACTTCAAATGTTTTACCATCTTCTCCAGTATCAATATCCATGATAGTAGCATCAAATGTTCCTCCTCCAAGGTCAAACACACACACTTTATGACTCATAGATTTATCAACTCCATATGAGAATGCTGCTGCTGTAGGTTCATTGATTACTCTTTCCACCTTCAATCCAGCAATTTCCCCAGATATCATCGTAGCGTTTCTTTGACTATCATTGAAATAAGCCGGAACAGTAACTACCGCTTGAGTAACTGGTTGTCCCAAGAATTTTTCACAATCTTCTTTAATTTTTTTCAAAATGAATGCAGAAATTTGCTCTGGTTTGTATTCTTTGTCATCAATAACAATGAGTACTCCTCCATCAGCACCTGCTTTGATAGTGTAAGGAACTTTCTTATCATCTTCCGTAAGTTCACTATATTTTCTACCAATAAATCTTTTTACTTCAAAAATCACGTTCTTTGGCTCCAATACTGCCTTTCTTTTTGCAGCGGTACCCACTAACATTTCATCTCCTTTGATATATACTACAGACGGAGTGGTTCTCATTCCATCACTATTCGGTATTACTTCTGCTCTATCACTAAGCATATACGCAGCACAACTGTTTGTTGTACCCAAATCGATTCCAATAATGTATGACATTGATAAGTAATTTATATAATAAATAATTTTATAATCTGATTCTGCTTACAATTAATATTCAATAAAAAAATAGCACCTAAGATTATCAGGTGCTATATTAATCAAAAAAAAATATTTTGCAAGAGAATTTTTATAAGGTTTAATTTTGTACTTCAATTACATATTTAGCCTTATCTGTCCGTGTTGGAACTTTAGTATCACTAGGAGTCATACTATCTCCACACTCACCGACATAATTTACATTTGCATTTCCAGGTTGTTTTTCCATGTAAGCAGCTAAAATATAACCATCACCTTTTCTAGCATAATAATAATTAGTAGGATCTCCACTTGAAACGCCAGGACACACTACTTTCTTACCAGTATCTTTTGGTAATGATTTGAGGTAACCATTATCACCAGCCAAATCTTCAATCTTTTCTGGATAAGAACCATTATCACCATTGTAAGCAGCTAAGGCAGTTGCAATTTGATTGAGATCAGCTTTACGAGCTGTATTTCTTGCACTTGCTTGAGCTCCTTGAATTCTTGGCAATAAAGCAATCGTGAGGATACCAATAATCGCAATAACAATAAGAATTTCGATAAGGGTAAAAGCTTTTCTAGCTTGTTTACTAAGCTTAGCGAAATGTTTTGATAAGTTTTTCATAAAAATCTCTTATAATAAATTAAAATAAATATCTTCTTTGATAACAAATTACATACACCTATATTATAACCAGACTTAGCAAAATTGCAAATGTAAATTGTTTGACAAAATGAGGTGTTTAGGGTATCATCAGAGTATGACAGCAAAAAACCCTCCAACTACATCTACCAATAATCAAAAAAGCACTAGTATTGAACAACCTAGTTATCTTTCTCAAGCCCTCAATTCTGAGTATGTTTCTTATGTTTGGAAAGTAGGACTGGCAGTAGTTATATTTTTTGTATTATTTATAGTAACAAGATGGATAGCAAGTATAGCCAGTAGAAAGTTTTATGAACATGCAAATCTCAAAGATAGTAAGAAAGAAGAAAGCGTAGGACAACTCGTCTACGATATTGTATTTTATATTCTACTTATTATTACCATATTCATATCATTTGAAATAGTCTGATTTGATGTAGGAGTAATATTGGGAGGTATTTCTTTTGGTGTATGATTTGCCTTCAAAGAAATCCTTGGAAATATGATAGCTGGCGTTATGATTCTCAATGTAAAAGAGCTCAAACTTGGAGATATTGTAGAAATCGATGGAAAACCACCTTATTTTGGTAAAATTGAAGAAATTACCATTAGATATACTACCATCAGAACTTTGGATCTTAGACAGGTAGTTATCCCAAATATGGAACTTATTACCAATCCCATAAAAACCTATTCAAGTGAAGAAGTTATCAAGTTTAATACTCTTATCCCTGTAAGTTATGATGAAGATCTTGATAAAGCTATGGAAATAATGAGGGAAAGCGCTAATGCTCTAGAAATCGTACGTAAAAAAGAATCTACAAGAACCTTTATTATGCAGTATGGTGATGCCTGAGTAGAAATTAAAGTCTTCTTCTGGGTAGACCCAAATTGTGGATTACCTAAAGATTATATTATTGGTGATGTAACTGGAGCTATTATAGACTGATTACGTAAAGCAGGCATCAAAATGCCTTATAAACATATTGTGGCTACTATGGATCGTAATGATACCGATATCCTTAGTAATGTAGCTGCTATCAAAGAAAAACTTTCCGCAAAAGAAAAACTAATACTTGCTTCAAAAAGTAATTAAACCATAAAAAAGACCTATTATGCAAATACATAACAGGTCCAAACTAACTAACTACTTTCTGTATCTTATACTGCAATTGAAAATTGCACATTACTATTACATATAAAAATATTTCATTATATTACAAGTCTTAGGTTTAAAAAAATCTGTACCTCTGGCTTTCCAAAGACACAGAATCCCTATAAACATATTCATTCCCAACAAAAAAATGAATAACTTAAAATACACATATGTACCAAAATATCAAATAAAAAAATCTGCACCCCTAGCTTTCTAGAGGCACAGAATAACAAAATATGCAATCCCTATACATTCCTAATTACTTAGGGAGTACAAAGAAAAAATAAACAAATTAAAAAAATGTCAAATAGAAAAATAATCTCTTCATTAAAAAAGCCTATCATAGAAACTCTATAACAGACTCAAAAAATGAAAATCTTCCTACAATGTAATGGTAATGCTAAGTTCTCGTATCTCAAACTATTAAATATCAAGTCCAATAAGAAAAAAGAAAAAACCTGCTTACAAAAACGTAAACAGGCAGAAATTTTAAAAAAGATTGTGTATGGACTTATTCATTATAGGTAGTGAGACTACTACAATGAGTGATGTATTATAAATAAATATTTAAATAATGCAATAGCAAGTAAAAAAACAAATCCACTATCACTATTTAAAAAAGGCTCTAGACTAGTTGACAAGCATTTACTGTTTGAATATACTAGGTTATGACTTACAAAAACGCATATAGAAAAAGTTCACATTTATGAACGATAGAAAGCCGTAAAATAATACGTTATTTTTGTGAAGATATACCAGCATCAAAAACAAGTAGATTGCTTAGCATAGACAGAAATACAGTGAATAGTTGGTACAATTACATGAGAGAAGTGATATATGAGTACAGTGAATATGAGAAGAATGAGGTATTGCAGTGAACGATAGAGATAGATGAGAGTTATTTTTGAGCAAGAAGGGTAAGATGAAAGAGATGAAGATGAGCATATGGGAAGACAAAAGTATTTGGATTATTAAAGAGAAATGGGAAAGTATATACAGAGATAATAGATGATGTATCATCAAAGACATTGCTACCAATAATAAGATGAAAAGTGAATGACGATAGTATAATAAATACAGATTGATGGAAGAGTTATGATTGATTAGTAGATTTATGATATGAAAAGCACTATAGAGTAAACCATAGTGCAAATGAGTTTAGTAGATGAAATTGAAAGCATATCAACTGAATAGAGAGTTATTGGAGTTATACCAAGAGGAGGCTCAATAAGTTCAATGGCATAAAGAAAGAAAAATATAATCTACACCTCAAAGAATCAGAGTTTAGATTTAATTGTTGATTACAAAGAGAAAATATGTATAAGAAGTTATTGAAAATACTTAAAATTTATACTCAACTAGTCTAGACCCTTAAAAAATACCTGCCTAGAGAACTAGACAGGTAAAAATACGTGAAAGTGTGTGCAAAATCATTATTTCTTTATCACTATCTAAAGATAGTGAACATCATTACTATAAATAAAATAAATTATAATGCAATAGAATTTATACTTTTTTAAAAAACATGAAAAAACCTATTCCTGTAAAGACAGAAATAGGCTAAAAGACTTGTAAGTGTGTTAAAGTCTTTAAAATTTTATAGTTAAACATGGGCTTCTTCAGAGATTTGACATCAGAAGAAGTAATTAGAATATAATGAAATTATTTAAAAATGCAATAGAAAATTATACTTTTTTAGGAAATACTTATAAGTATAAAACTAGATATGAAAAAGCTTACAATTACAGTAGTTTAAGTATAAAAGAAAAAATCTGCCCTATGAAAACACAGGACAGAAATCTGACAACATTCTTTTAATCACACACTTACAAAATAAACAAGAGATTTAAAATTACAAACGAATTAATTTCCTGTACCAAGTATACTACCAGTTTGATTAGTGGTTTCTAAGTCTTTGGTATTGATTACATCGGCTTTGAGAACAAAATCAAAGTAAGCACCATTTTTTTGATAGTAAGGAATACTAATATTATCTACAAATTCCAAAGCACTAAATCTATCAATAATTCCATTCTTAATATACATAAATTTGAGTTCTTGAATTTGTCCACGAACCTGAATACTTTCTTTCTCGATAGTAAAATCACTCAAGATGATACCGTTATTGGTAGTACGAGCCACACTTTGCAATTCTGTATACATTCTTACCAGATTATTAATATTATCTGACCAATTCGTGATCTTTTCTTTATTGTTGATATATCTCGCTATCTCATATCTCACCAAGTCATCACTCTCTCTCAGTTTATTTGAAATTTCCTGCTTACTTGCTTCCTCGTCTTTGAGAGCTTGATAAGAGCGGAAAGTATTAGGCAAGGATTTAGGAAGATAGGATGAAGAAGCAAAATCATATCCTTGATATCGTAAATAACACCAATACGCTATCATAAGAACAAAAGCCACTAACAGTACATTAGTAAGTTGTTTCCAAAATCCACGATAAGAGTAATTAAAGTTTTGTGGGAGTGCCATGTGTTTGAGAGTTATAAATAAGTTTTATAATAAAATCTATTTTAATTATTTGTAGGTCTTCGTTAGTAAGCTGTAAGAGCTGTAGCTCCATCTTTTATTTCTTTGAGGGAAGGTTCTTTTCCAGCTAATTTTACTTCCACTCTCGTACTTTCTACTGGATTAGTGATATTTGAAGGCGTTTCAACTTCTTTATTTAATGCTGATGGCACAATTGCTTGATCTATCGGAGCTGTCTTTGGATCAGGATGCATAGTATTTATATGCTTAATAAGTTCTGTGATCGTCTCTTTGCCCGCAAGCCCATCTTTTTTGGTAAGATTATGAGTAGCTTGGAAGTCTTTTACTGCTTTATATGATTTGTTACCAAACTTACCATCAACACTAAGGACATCTTCTCCATTAACCATATTAATTGCTTTTTGGATCCATAATGATCCTTCGTTTTCAGTTCCTCGAGCTACACTTTTTCCTGGAATTCGAGCTCTCGGATTATCTTTAAGCTCTTCAGCAAGCAATTTATTAAGTTTAGTAACTACTTGTTCCTTTGTTGCTTCTGATACTGTATTTTTTAGGGTCTCAAAAGGAAGAGCTTCTGAGTGTTGTTCTGTAGTTTCCGATTGATTTTCCACTTTTGGAGCACCTGAAACTTTATTTTTATCTTCTTCTGTCTTAGGAGTATCAATAATCTGTTGTTTCAGATTATCTAATGATTTATTATGTTTAATTTGAAAAGAATCCAAGGCTTTGTTTGCGCTTTCTTGGTTGGTATTAAATTCTGTAATATAGGAGGTAAGGGTTTTATAGTTTTCCTTTTTTTTATCTTCAGGACTGAGCTTATCTAAAGCTTGACTAATAAGTTTTCTATCTTCTTCCTTATCAAAATCTAAATTTTTATCAGAAATGGGGTCTTTTGTAAGTGTAGTGAGTAAAGATTGTATTTTTTTATTCATCTGAATATTAAGTTCTTTGCTATCAGTTTTCTGAGAAACTTCAGTAGTTTCAGGACTTTCTACTGTAGATTTTGCAGAATCTTGCTCCAAAATTTCTGGGCGAGAGATAAATAAATTCAGATTATTCATTATCTGGTAAATGAGATAAATATGCACTAAGTAATTATATTCATGGCTAGAGTATTTGTCAAATATTATTGCATTTTGATATGAAGTACTTACTATGAAAGATATGAAAAAATTTGAATTACAGTCTGCCTACTCTCCTTCTGGAGATCAACCCAAAGCAATTAAGACTATTGTAGAAGGTTTTACAGCTGGTCAAAAACAAATTACCCTTTTGGGAGCTACAGGAACTGGTAAAACCTTTACCATGGCAAATATTATTCAAAAACTTCAAGTTCCCACCTTAGTTATTTCTCACAATAAAACACTCGCTGCTCAATTAGCAACCGAGTTTAAATACTTTTTTCCTGATAACGCTGTACATTATTTCGTATCCTATTTTGATTATTATCAGCCAGAATCTTATCTTTCTGATAGAGATATTTATATCGAAAAGGAAGCAACCGTAAATTCTGAAATAGAGATGTATAGACTGAGTACTATGGCTTCCTTACTGGAAAGAAAGGATACCATCGTAGTAAGTTCTGTTTCAGCACTCTATGGGCTCGGAGATAAGGACTTTTTCCGTGAATATTCCCTCCATCTCAGTGTGGGAGACAGAATTATGCACAAAGAACTCAAAAAAAAACTCATCGATATGAGATATGAACCCGTAAAGAGCTCTCAAGCACTTGAAGCGGGAACCTTTGATGTGAGAGGTGATATGCGAGATATTTTCTCCTCCACAGAAAAAATTGTCTATAGACTTCATTTTACAGATGAAAAACTCGAATATATAGAAAAAAAAGATAGTCTGACTTGGGAAACTATCGGAAACACTTCCCTTCCTGATGTGTGGATTTGGCCTGCAACACAGTACATACAAGATACTTCAGATATGCAAAATATTCTGATTCAGATAGAGTCAGAGATGAACGATAGAGTAAAAGAATTACTCTCTCAAGGAAAAGACCTTGAGGCGAATAGATTACAAAAAAGAACCATGTTTGATATCAGAATGATCAAAGAAACTGGATTTGTAAATGGAATAGAAAATTATAGCATGTATTTTGAAAAACGTAATTGGGGAGATACTCCAAACACGATTTTTGATTACTTCCCTGATGATATGCTTATTATCATGGACGAATCACATATGTCTGTACCACAATTACAGGGAATGCCTTCGGCAGATAAGACCAGAAAACATAGTCTGGTAAATCATGGATTCCGTCTCCCCAGTGCTTTGGAACATAGACCTCTTGGATTTCATGAAGTTAAAGCCATACTTGGGCGAGATCACAATGAAGCTGAAGAAGCTTTATCAGCAGAAGAAAGGGAACTCAAAAAGCTTTCTAAGAATCTCCATAAACATATCAAAACAAAAGCAAAAACTCTCTATGTTTCCGCTACCCCAGCTCCTTTTGAACTTGAACGTTCTGAAACCATTGCGGAACAAATAATCAGACCAACAGGGCTACTTGATCCTGTTACCTATGTCTATCCAAAATCTGGAGATTATGGGCTTCTCATGAAAAATATAGAAAAAACGGTGAATAAAAAACCTTTCTTGAAACATTTTTATAATGGCTATGATGATGAAGATGATCTGAAAGAAGAACTGATAGAGATTTTTGAACCAACTTCGCAGATTAAGGAAATTACAGATCTTAGTGAAATTGAAAATCCAGTTATGAAAGTAAAAGGTTCAAAGAAAAAGAAATAAATATGCTAAGTTCTCTTGCAATGAACTGATAATTAATTATATATCGTGATTAACTATTTAGTATTAATTTAAATAAATGTCTACCGTAAAGGCCGCTGGAAAAGCAGAGAATCTATGGACCAGTAATCCAAAATATCGTGGTGTAAAGTTATTTTGAGGTCAAGTTGCAAAAGCTTGAAATATTATTATCAGACAAAAAGGAACTAAATATAGATGTGGTGAAAATACCTATCTTGGAAGAGATTGGACAATTCATTCATCAATAGATGGGGTTGTGAAATTCACTAAAAAGAAGATCACAAATTTTAATGGAAGAGTATATCTTACTACTTTTGCTCATGTAGTACCAAATGTAGCGTAATTAGTTTACTCCTCGACCGCCTACTCTACTAAAATCTGAATATAAAATATTTTATTATATTGTTACTATTATCAATGTTAGCTCCAAAGAAGAGAATATCCCTATTCAAAAAACACGTAAGACATAGCAAATGGCAAACTTTGAATATCGTAAGATTAGTTGCTAAGTATCATGCTGTAAAGTGTGAAAACTGTAACGCTCCCAGATATCCTCATAGAGTTTGCGAAGCATGTGGGTTTTATAATGGAAAACAAGTTCTTACCATTAAAGTTAAATCAAAAAACAAAGTTATTGATGCATAATAGTCTAGATTAAACGAGAGTTTTTTAGTAGTTATTATCAAAATGCTTGCAAAAACTATCAATCTACAGATTTGATACTATTAATATTTACGCTTTTTGTAGGCGTTTTTTTGATATTACGAAAAAAAATAATGAAAAGAGTACAATAAATTTGCATTTTAATAAGAATGTTATTATAATAGTAATGTATTTATTAAACACTTTATTATTTATTATTCATAAAAACAATGAAACTCGTAAAAAAAATTAGTACCCAATTGCTCCTTGCTAGTGTAGCAGTTGTAGGATTATTTGGATTTGCATTTGCCAATGGTGGAGCAGGAAATGCTGGCGGATTCACTCAACCTACTGATGGAAATAATACCTTTACTAAGACAACTGACTCTGCAGCTGGAGTAGGAGTTGCTAAAGCAGGTCAAGCTGATACTGGTGGAGCTGGAGGTTTAATCGCCGCAGTTAAAATCGCTATCAACTGGGTACTTGGATTATTAGCTCTTATTGCTTTGATCATCTGTCTTTATGCTGGATTCAAAATGCTTACTGCTGCTGGAGACGCTAAAGCTTACGGTGATGGATCCACAATATTGAGACAAGCTGGTATCGGACTTATCATGATTGGTATCTCTTGGTTACTTGTAAGTTTCGTATTCTGGGTTATCAACTTGATTACAAACACTCAATAATCTGATCTTTGAATTACAATAATAAAATCTCATCTTTATGGTGAGATTTTTATCTTCTATTGACAAATGTAAATAAAAAAACTTTTAATTAACGCAGGAGGATAAAAGTACTTACTTGAAAAAGCAGGCAATTTCAATATATCTTTGCAGATTTTAAAATATAATTTTTAACCACTAATATTAGCAATTTGAGTACTATTTCCAAAGCTCTTATCTTTGATTGTGTATATGATCCTTACAAAGGCGTGGTTGCTTATGTGAAAGTTGTGGAATGACAGTTTTTTGGTAATCAACAAATCTCACTTATCCATTCAGAAAGAAAAATTACCATCACTGAAGTTGGCTACTTCAATCCTAACTATAAAATCGTAAAAAGCCTCAATACTGGGGAAATTGGTTATATCGTGACAGGTGCAAAGTCTGTAAGAGATATCAAAATTGGGGATACTTTGATCGACGGGGTAAATTACAACAATGATTTTGAACTTCTGCTCCCCTATGCAATTCCTGGTTTTCGTAAAATCAAACCCTATGTATTTGCATGAGTATATCCTGTAGCAAATAATGAATTTGAAAAACTCAGAGATTCTTTTGAAAAACTTTCTATCAATGATTCTTCAATCGAATATGAGTATGAAAACAATAAAGCCATGGGATTCGGTTTCCGTTGTGGATTCTTGGGTATGCTTCATATGGATATTGTCAAGGAAAGACTGGAAAGAGAATATAATATTCAGACTATTTTCACTATTCCCAATGTAGTATACGTCGTAAGACTCAAGAATTTCAAACATGAATCGGTAAAAACAGGAGTGAACATTGACGATCTTATTGCTACTGGTTTACGAAAATTTGTTCTCAAATATAAGAATCCGAATATTGAAATTATGAACGAAGATCCTCACTATGTGAGAGAAACATATGCAGAAATCTTGAAAGATTGGTTGATCGTGAGATCTGGAGGAGATATGCCACCAAATGGCGATGTAGCCGAAATACTTGAGCCAATCGCAGAGGTGGAAGTCGTAGGTCCTTCAGAATATTATGGTAATATATCAGGGCTATGCAATAATGCTAGATGAATCCTCAAGGGAACAGAATTTCTCAATGACGACAGAGTAATACGAAAATATGAAATGCCACTCGGAGAGATTATTATTGATTTTTATGACCAATTAAAATCACTCACAAAGGGCTACGCAACTATGAATTACGAGTTCAAAACCTACAGAGTTGGCGATCTAGCAAAACTTGATATTTTGATTGCTGGGGAAGTAGTGGAAGCTTTCAGTATGGTAGTGTACGAACCCAAAGGATTTGAGATAGGAATAGAGATTTGCGAAAAACTCAAGGAACTTATTCCTAAACATTTGTTTAGTATTGCTATTCAAGCAGCTTTTGGATCTAAGGTTATCGCAAGAGAAACTATTTCTGCTATCAAAAAAGATGTACTCGCCAAATGTTATGGAGGGGACATCAGTAGAAAAAGAAAACTTTTGGAAAAACAAAAAGAAGGCAAGAAAAAAATGAAAGAAATCGGAAAAGTGAGTATACCAAACGATATATTTATCAATATGATGAAAAGATAATGCAGAAAACATTGATTATTCTTGCCGCTGGGATGGGTAGTAGATTTGGATGAATTAAGCAAATCGCAAGAATAGGAGATAAGGGTGAAACATTACTAGATTTCACACTTCAAGATGCTATTCATGCAGGATTTACTGATGTCATCTACATCATCCGTAAAGAAATTGAAGAAGATTTTAAAAATATAATCTGAAATACCTATAAAGATATCTTAAACACAGAATATGTATATCAAGAAATAGAAGAACCAAGAACTAAGCCTCGAGGAACAGGTCATGCACTCTCTTGTGTTCTCCCAGTTCTTCACTCTCCCTGTCTTCTTATCAATGCAGATGATTATTACGGAGCTGATAGTATGCAACAAGCCTCCAGACGACTAGAAAATTGCAAGGTAGATACTTTTGGTATGATAGGGTATATTCTAGAAAAAACCCTCAGTGAAAATGGAAGCGTAAATAGAGGAATCTGTACTATAGAGGACAATCACCTTCAATCCATCACGGAAACATTCTGAATTACTCGCACTCCAGATGGTTTACAAGATAGAGACGGAAAAAACATTGATCCTCAATCTATCGCCAGCATGAATTTCTGGATGTTTCATGATCATACTCTCCTTCACCTCAAGTCTGAGTTTGAAAAATGGCAACTTACAGCCAAAGAATGAGAGGAATACTATATTGGTCTGTACTGCAATCGACTCATCAAGAAATTTTCTCTCGAGTGTGAAGTTCTTATTGCTCAAGATAATCGATATGGGATTACCTATAAAGAAGATGTGGAAATAGTGAGGAAGAATTTGTTGGGGTAGGTTTATAATATTGTAGTTATAAGAACTTGATTATTTTATAAATTTTATTATACTAGTATAGTATTACCACGAAAGGGTTCTGAAATGTGCAGGTGCATTAAGATCCCCTTTTTTTATTATATGAAATTTTGCTTTTTATATCTCCTAAGTAAGAGTAGTATTTATTACCTAGTTTGTTGTATAAAGAAGAGTTATTGTTATTAGGAAATAGTATTTTCTTTAATAAATTTTTTAAAATAAGATATTTTACAAGCTTTATATAATCTCCATCACCTGATACTAAAACAATCTTATCAAAATCTTTCTCCTCTATTATTCTTCTCATTACTTCAAATACAATATCTACATCTACATTTCCTTTCTTCTTACCTTTTAAAGCAGAAGTATGCTCTCTAAAGAAAACTATAAATCCTGCTTTTTGTAGAGTGCTATAAAGATCTTGCGTCTCATCTGATAAGTATCAAAGAAAATAATATGCTTCTTGTATATCAAATTTATCTTTCAAGTATACTCTAAATTTTTTTAGATCGATAGTCCATCACTCAGTTTGTGTTCAGAGATATAGATTTTGTCCATCAATATAAGCTACATTATTCATATTATGAATTATAATCTTAAAAAAATATAATAGAAGTGATAATTTTTTATAAACTTTAAATGATATTAGGTAGTATACTTACTTGCCAATGTTGTATTAATTTTTAATTATTTCATATATTAAGAGGATAAGGAGTAATTATTCCCCTATGATAACTACACTTAAATCTGCAAAATCCATACTACAATGATAATTTGCTCCACTTCCATCGCATTGAACGTTAAGTTCTTTTCCAGTTCTCTCTTTTATTACTTTAATAAGGGGATAAATAATTTTTCCCATAAATTCGCTTTTATTTTTTGCGTATGAAGAAGCAGGTAATTCTTTAGAGAATATTTTCTCTGAAGGAGATAATATAATTTGATTAAGCAATACGCATGTAAATCATTGAGTCGAAAGTTCATTACTAGTAGTAGCGTCTCAATTTATATATATTTTAGAATGAATCATATCTACACATATATCATTTAGTTTAATAGCTTCTTGAAGATTTTCATACAACAACAAAACTCAAGCAGATTTTTTACCTTTGATACAATCATTTTTCTTTACCCTTGAAGACATAATCCCTTTACTTAAAAATTGTTCTATAATTAATCATTTTTTCTCAGTTCAATCGATCCAGCTTGAGTAATACGTCCCTCCTCCAAAAGACTGGGCTAAATCATTAACTTGATCAAATCTTCATTTTTCATAACCATTCAAGGAAGCTACTACAGCACAGCCCGAAGAAATTGTACTATCATTTGGAAAAATAGCATGTTTTATATCTTTAAAGATTTTTCTGATCTCATCCATAAAGTCAATAATATGATAGTCATTTTTTCTTGTAAGTCTATTTCCCAACATAATCTTTTGTAAAGATCCTAATAATGGTGAAGCTTCATCAAAGGAAGCTGAGGGTTGTAGCACCTTATAGAATCCATATAAAATCTCAATACTTATAGATCACATAACCTTACTGTAAATATCATGAATATTTTCTGATGACTCCGCAAGAAAAAGGTTATAGAACTGAGGATAAGGATCGATATCATGGTGAGTAAATAGATCCGCAAAAAGCGGCTCAAATAAAAATTTCATTTTATCATTCCAATCATTTTGATGAGTATTAATACCATCAATAGTTTCTAGATTAGAAGACTTTCCACTATATACTATAGCATAATCTATTGGTAAATTATATTTAGGAGCATTGCTTTTGAATACTTCATTCATTCTAAAACCATAAAAAACATTTTTTGGAGTTCTAAATCCTATAACTGGGAAATCCCCCTCAAATAGTGAAGTAATCTTAGTAGAATAACCAATTTTACCAACTCCTTTCAGTTTTAACTGGAAGGGATTAGAAAATTGTTCCTTAAGATAAAGATTTGTTTGATCTGAGATTTCTCCCTTGATACCCTCTATTAATTTTTCCGAGTCGAGCTTCCCAGTGAATAGTTCACAGAGCAAGAATATGAGTGAAGTAAAAACAGTAGTAAACGACATCCCAAAAGATTTTGGAAGTTCAGTCAAAATTGATATCTCTAATCCATAATCAATAGGGAAATTTTCATTAAGAGCATTAAGTACCTCTTGGTCATAAGACAAGTATGCATCAGGATTGCAAATAGCAAAGGTATTAGTAAGAGGATTATATTCTTGTATCTCTCATAATCTTATTCCCTTTTCTTTTATTTTTTTTCACCCTATATACATACGAAAGGGAATTTTTTGTTTAATGCTTACTCTGTTATCGTTATTACGAACATCTCAAGACCAATTAATTATAAAAGGAGAAGATAATACAATATCATGAACTAAATAAAATTGTTCATATATATCTTTATGATATTTTTTTATTTGTTCAGAATTCATCAAGTAATTTATTAAAAAACTAAATAAGGAATAGCATTAAATTCTTCTTTATTAAGTCATAATTCTTGCTCATAAACATTATCTACTGTACCAAATACTCATTCCTCATAATTATAACCTAAGGAAGTACAGATTTCCTTTAGCTCCTCCAAAGTGGGAGATTCTATTTCTACATAGGGCTTTATCATCGGTCGTTCATCAAAACATATCTCAGTATTTTTTATTTTCCAGATCTCTCTATAATTTTCTTGATAAGAAGTAGGCTCTAATCCAATAAAAGAAAGTAATTTTTTAGTAACTTCAAAATCTCCTACTGTAGTCTCTAATTCTTTTATGCCATCTACACTATACCCTTCAAGAATTTTATAGGTTAATGCAGTATATTCTCAGTTAGTTCTAAGTCTCAAAAATGATTTAAATTTACTAGATATAATAGGAGAATATACTAACCTTTTAAAAAGGTTCCTATGCTGGATTTGTTGAGCATTATTTTTTTTCATTAAATCAGTAAATTCTTCATAATTTTGATTTAAGAATTTAATTTCTATTTCAGTAAACATACTATAAAATTATAATATATAAATATCTTCCTATTTTTACAACTTAATGCGAGTAAATTTATTTAACGAACGAATAAATGACTGCATTTTTTTGACTATAATAGGAATCGTAGGGATAATATTTTTTTCTTCTCATATTTGGTCTAGATTAAACCATTTATAAGATTCATATTCTTCTCCAAGGCGTATTAGCCCTCATAAAAAAATACAAAAATGATGAGACAAAATCATGTGGACTCAATTATTTTTAATATAATACTGAGATATAGCTAACTCCTTATATACTTCTATCCTACAATTATTTCAAAGTTCTTCCGTCTTCTCTCTACTAGCTCATATCCAGATATCTTTATCAGAGTTTTCTAGTTTTCAACCAGCAAAACTATATGTATTATTAAAATCATTTTCTCATTTTCTTTTACATAAAAGTATTTTATTGCATTCTATATTAAAAATAACAAATTTTATACAATATTGATAATAATTAGACATTTTTTTAATTATTTAAAATAAAAAAGGGACTAAGGTCTATTCAATAGAATTTTAGACTATATAATCATGCATTAGTATTGATATTTTAGTTTTAAACTCCTCAAGAGTTCAATTATTACTTATAATTATATTAGATAGTTCAAGGCATTTCTTTACATTCATTATATCAGAAGAATATTCTCTATTAATACTTTTTAAAATATTATCCACCTTAAGAATATCAGTAGGTCTTTTCCTATTTAAAATTCTTGCAGTTAAATCTTTTTTATCTTCAACTATAATTCCTATAAAGTCAATATACATATGTCCCCTAAGATATTCTATTTCCTCAGGATGTCTTATTCCATCAATAATATAAAAATCATTATTCCCTCTGATAACATTATAAGCTAATTTAGCTAAATAGTCATTTCCAAGTGTCTTTCTTAATTCTCAAGAAACAAAAGCAAAGTTTTCTCTGTGTGGAACCAAATTCTTTTTTACTGTCTCCTCTCTAACAAATGATGAAAGAGATAAGTAATGAAATAATATATCTTTAAAATTTTCTACAAAAGTAGATTTCCCAACTCCACTTACTCCCACCAGTCAAATATTTTTATTAAGTACTAAATTCATGTTTTTTTTAAAAAATTAAAGCTTAATTGGTTGAAACTCTCTGCTCGAATCTCTATAAATTGTTATTCATTTTAGTTTTTTTTCAAAAGCTTGATTATATATATCCATTATTTCTTCAAGGGTGGAGTTATTAGGTAAATTTATTGTTTTAGAAATAGCTTCATCAGTGTATTTTTGAAATGCTAGTAACATATTTATATGTCCTAAAGAGGATATTTCCTTTGATGTCTTATATATTTCTTTTTGAAGAAAATCTACTCATTGACAGCTTCACGTATTAGCAATAACTTCTATAACGTCATTAAAATATACTCCCTGATAAGTATTTTTCAAACATTTATCTAAATCTGCTCTAATTTCTCAATTATTATCTCTTAAATGAAATATGGGTTCGATTTGTTGTGAGGTATCAAAAATAATACTACTTCTTCAGGTAGGTGGGAGCGCAGTTGTGGAACTATTTCTAATTCAGAACTTCTGAATATTAGAGTCAATTTTCTGCCAATTATTATTAGATTCTCAAAATCTCTCTGAGTAAAATAAAGAATTAATTAATTTTGAATTTTGAATTTTTGGAAATGCTCCTCTAGTTTTTGCTAATTCAATACTAGCTTTCTTGGATTCAAGATTTATGAAGCTCATAATTTCCTCTGCTTTTTGAATTGCTTCTGGAGACTCATAAGGTAGATTCATTTTAATTAAAAAATCTGCAAATCCACAAACTCAAATTCATATTTTTCTTTTCATAATAGCAATTTCTCTTACCCTAGATTGGGAATAATTTTTGATACTATGTTCAAGCATATCATCCAAAAAGCGCACAAGCAGATGAGTAATATTTTTTAAAAGTTCATAATTTATTTCAATTTTTCCATTATATGATGACTTTACGCACTCTGAAATATTTATTGAAGAAAATTGGCATGTCTCTCAAGCAGCTAATCCAACTTCCCCGCAAGGAGCAGTAGCTATGTATTTAGAAATACTTTCAAGTGGATTATCTTTGTTCATTAAGTCTAAACGCACAATACCTGGATCTCCGCATTCATAAGCCGAAAAACAGATTTTTTTGAAAAGTTTTCTTGCGCTTATTGATACGCCATTTGTCAATATTATATTTTTATTATTACTTAAAGAATCTATAAAAGCATTATCAATATCAATTGAAAAATTAAATTTCCAATCTATCTTTTTATTAATTCATTCTATTTTTAGATCAATAAAATTCTCAATATTTTTATCATAAATATTCATAATTCCCATATTACCTACTGGTCTATTTTGTTTTCAAGAATTTTGTAATTCATTAGCAATATCATTTAAAAAATAAATTATTTTATGGGGTTCCTGTAATTCAGAAAAATTAAAACCAGTTCCCATCCCTTCTAAATGAAGAGAATCAATGATTGCCTTTATATTTTTTTTATTGTGAGTAAAATCAATATCTGGAACAATACAAGCTGACATAGGATACCCATTTACTCTTCACAAATTTGTTAATATTGGAGTACTAGGAACGATCTTTTTTGTAATCAAATAATCTTCCAGAGAAGATAAGAAATGTCTTAATGCAGCAGGATCTTGATTAAAATAATCTATTTCAATTTTTGCAGTTGATGTAATGATTCTTGTAATCATGTCTTCGGGTAGTTCGTTTTTTCATAAAATATTCCCCTTTTGAAGAACTTCTATTGATTGTTTTGAGTAATTAAATTTTTTCATTATACTATCAACAATAATTAAATTATTGACAATATAAAAATTATATTTCAGAAAAGTAATGAAAGTAATAAGAAATCTAATATTATTTGTTACTTACCTAGTAAGGAGAGAGAAAATTGATTATTTATAAAATATTAGAAGTTTCCAACACCTCTGTTAGATCTTCATCTTTTAAAGTTTCCAACATATTACTCCATATTCTTTAAATTATCTATCACAAATTTTAAATATTTATTTTTTCATACAGAATATGAAAAAATAAATACCTTTTTCTAAAAGAGTCATTTATCTACTAGTGATTTGATAAGCAACGATGATGAATATCTACTTTTACTTCTTTTAAATATTTTTCCGCAAAGAAAATAAGGGTAGTAGAAAGTAATTTAAAAGAGTATCTGCATTACTTAATGTCATATCTTCAGGATGCATTTTTTTTCGCTCTAATAGCTTTAGTTTTTGAGAAAACATTTTCAATTTTAATTATTTTCTCTAAAGTAAAGAAGCTTTACTAAGGAATTCTTTGCGAAGTCCTTTTCCTTCTTCCACCTCTGAATTATATTTTACTATATAATTTAGATTATGAGTTAAAGCTGTAGCTCCTACAATTGCTTCATTGGCACCGATTATCAACCATTTTATATACAGCATACTAAAGAATTACATTTTCATGGATGGCATCATATTATTTTTTGTATATAAGAAATCTTTAGAGTTTGCTAAAATAATGTATTAGATTAAGAGTTTAATTTTATCTAAAGTCATATTTAAAAAAATAAAAAATTACTGAGAATGAGTTTATTTTGAGTACCTTTTCCCGACCTATGTATACCGTCAATTCAAATAACAACTGGCTTCTTCATTAAAAAATCTCAATAATAAATTACTGAGACTATTAATTATGAATTTTCAGAATAATAATGAAAACACTAAGAAAACTCCCCACTATTTCAGATTATATTACACTTTTACAATACGCACTACTTTCATCTTACCATTTTTGAGAGGTAATTGTATGAAATAAACACCTCCAGGTAAATGTTGGAGATTGATAGTATTATCTTCTTGCATACCAGCTTTTTGTGTATTCCCCATCATGTCAGTGATGCTTACTTTAGGGATATTGATGAGATTATCTGGATTATGAATAGTAATGCTAGTAGAAGCAGGATTTGGGAATAAACTGATTTCTACTTCATTGAGATCTGGATTTGCGAGTGAAACTGTACAGTCAGACTCTCTTTTTTCGTTTTGTTTGAGAAATAATGGAGTAGCTTTGAGTGAATTCTCCTTATTCATTTGAGTATCATCAAGAGTTAGGTCCCACCACATGGAGCTCGCCATATATCCTTTCCATTCGGGAAGAACTATTCGTCATGGACAAGGACTTGATTTATCAGGGTGCTGTTTTCCTTGGAGATGTCCTTCTTCGTGGAGTTTTAACCAATAATATCTTTTTTGTTTTTCCACATCATCACTATCCCATTGAGTATTGGATATGACAGTTACATTTACTTGATTGGAATATACGGGATTTCCTGTGCTCCAATTTGGTCCCATAGTTGCTCCTCCAGATACAAATCCTGGCACAGTTATATTGATAATATCAGGTCTATAGGTTTCCAAAATATATGTTAAAGCTTCTTGGATTAAGGGTGGAAGACTATCTCTTACATTGTTACGGAAAAAATACATCGCATCTGAATGCATAGCCATTACTGTATTGTTCATAGCCCGTTTTGCTACATCATCTGTAACAGGTACTACGGTTTTACCAAGATGTTTACGCTTTCTTCCTTCTGCAGCATACATACTATCTATGAGGTATTCAAACTCACCTTTATCTTTACGTTCTTTGTCATCTACAATCAGATCATATACTCTTACTGTATCACAATCCGTATACATCGCATTACGAGTATCCAGATTATCATGATCAGAATCAGCATGAGTGCTGTGATCATGATTGGGTAGGAGGCATTGATATACATCATCTTGGTGAGCTTTTGCATCTTGGGTTTTCTGTTCCCATTGTTGGGCAATCTGAGGAGACATTTTATTGGTCTGTGCGTTAGCTTGAGTGCTCAAGAGAGCAGAAAAAGCAGCTAATCCAGTGAGAAATTGTTTGGAAAAGTTTTTTATTGTTTCTGGCTTTACTTTAACAGGAGTAGGATTCAGCTTATCATCCATCGGATACTTGATAAGTAATAAATCATCAATAATGAATTATATGGTTTTATATCCCTAAAGTCAACAAGTTTTTTTAATCACATTTTACATAATGAAAAAGTAGAGGGAAAAGACCCTCTACTTAGGTTATTAGAAACTGATTATACTAAAATAGTTCTTAACTTGATGTAAATTTTAATTGAGAAAGAATAAATCTCTCTCCTCCGGCAATTAGGATTGCTCCAAGATTGTAGCGTAATATCACTTTTTTAGTATTAGAAATAGGTACAACATTTAACTGAGATGCCGACATAAGACGACACACGTCATAATGAACTATTTCAAAATACGGTTTATCGCTGAAATTATCTAACAAATCCACACTTACATGGTGTTCAATATAACTTGCGCGTGTATCAAATTGGATAGTATTAAGATCCAAATAAGAAGACAAGCACAAATTTTTACTGTAAAGCCAGGTTTTTTTATCGACCGACACAGCCAAGTGGTTGTTAATCATTACATTCCCTAACTGAGCTAACTCTTTATCTGTCAGTTTGTTAGGCATCTTGCCAAAAAACTTTTGAGATAGTGGAATTCGTTGTAGCATTATTATTAATGCCGTATCAGTAGGGGTCGAATATTTTTGTGCGTCAAAATATGCCCAATAATTGAGGTACTGTGTATATTGTTCTTCATTGAGTTGCTGGATGTCTTGCACCCAAGCTCTCATTTTGGACGTGGTCGCAACATGAAAGCCCCTGAGGAACAATTTTTCTATCTCCGGAGAGATATTGTCTAGAGTAATTTTGTGCTCTAAGATGGAAACCATCTCAGTATCAGTATTTTGTTGAGCATTCCCATATGCTATAAAGCATAGAAAAACACATAAAAGTGTAATTTTTTTCATATAGTTTATTTTTTTGGTTTATGGAATTTATTTTATAGGTGATATTAAAGATCTACTTTAGCACCATCATCATGAATATTGGGAGGAGAAAGTCAATGGAAAGTTAAAATGAAGAAAAAAGCCGGATAAAAAACCGACTTGAGAAAAAATAAATACGCAGCTTCAACTACTTAGATGTTTCAGTTCATTAATTCATTTGGTTGCTATATCTCAAGGCCTTCAGTAGAGATTCCATTCTAAGGGTTACTATCAAATTAGCTGCATATCAAGATTATTGATGACAATTTTGCGAGATACATCAACTATATCTTATATCAACACGCCCTCAACCCTAAGAAAATTACTTCTTACTCCTTTCCTCAACCCAATCACAAGAAACCCATTCTACTGTTTTATTCTTGTGTAAATCAGCTCTTTCTTTAAATCATTGATCTAATTTGGAAAGTCTTATATTTCCATTTCTAGTTTTTACAAGAGGGTCAATATATCTTCTTTTGTTTTTTGTATCTACCACAAACTCCCCTATTTTAGGCTTATTAACTCGTACTTTGTAATATCTCATATTTTGAAAGTATTTTAATTTTTTGATGAGTAAATCATTTCCTCCTTGCTCAATTTTTCAGAATACTTCCATATCTGTAAGTTGATAAAGATCATTCAAAGTAAATAATCACGACTCAAATGCATCTTTCAAGAGTTCACTTAAAAATGACATACCTAATTTTGATTCATAACTTGAAAATACTTGGGCATCATTATCTATAGCTATATTACCAAATTCAAGCGCTTTCTCCAAGCTTTGGAAGCCTAATTCATCTTCCTCGTACTCATTTTTTAAGACCACAATATCTGAATATAATCTTTTTACCTTTTCAAGATCTCCACTATAACAGATAAGTTCACAAAAATTATATTCTAATCTATCAGAAGCCAGTTGGGGTCAATTGTTATCTGCAATGGGGTATTTTGTATAATCATTTACCTCCTCAAAATTAATTCAAAGTTTTTTTAATTCATTCATAATAGAAGGTGAGTTTGATATTATTTTATCATGAAATATTTCCGAGGATTCTTGATTTTCATAATCTCCTCTTAAAAAATCTCCTACATGACTAAAGGCTGTGTGACTAATATCGTGAAATAATCCTGCAAGTGTCTGCTTCTTATCTTGTGTAAAATACCATATAATCAAAGCTACTCCTACACTATGATCAAGTCTGGTAAGTAAAAATTTGTAATTATGAAATTTCGTAAAAGCTATACCACAGGTTTGGGATACTCCGCCTAATCTTTGCATTTCAGGAGCTTCCATAAAAGGTCTTAAGAAATCTGGAAAATCTGGTGAGTATATTTTATGAAGTTCTTTGATTGGTTCTGGAAATTGATACATAAATTTTTTAATGAAAGATAAATAATTAGTTTTATATATCACCCTTAGAAAACTACTCACTCACTAAATACCAACGTTCTTGATCGTCCCGTCTATGAGAGACCACAAGATCATAAGTTTCATTGAGAGCAAAATTATCAATGTTTTCACCCTTGTTTCGCTGGATGATTTCGATGGGTTTTGCCCCACATTGAGCATAAAGCTTCAGGTGAGATTTACCCGTTTTTCAGATTATTTGTTTATGTTTGATAACAGCATTTTGAATAAGTAAAGCTGGTTCACGATTACCTTCTCCAAAGGGAGCGAGGGCATCAATGAGGCGGAAATTAGATTCTAGAAGATCTACTTCATGAAGGATAGTATCTACATGAGTAATTCTTCTGAGCATTTCTTCTGTTACTATTTCCTCACAATACTCTTCCATCTGAGATACAAGCTCTTGGAGGTTTTCTACTTTTACCGTAAGTCCCCCTGCTTGTTTATGTCCACCAAATCTATCCAGTAAAGGCGCTACACGATAAAGCATATCAATCACACTAAAGTATGCAGGTCCACGCAAGCTCGCTACCCCAATACCCTTTTCACTATCAATTTTGAGGACCATACTTGGTTTGTAGTATTTTTCTGTTAGTCTACCCGCTACTATTCAGACTATTCCTTCATGATATTCTTCATCACAAAGGATCAGAATTTTTTTGTCCAGATCGAGTTGTTCAATACCTTTTTTGATCATCTCATCTTGCATTCCTTTTCTTTCCAAATTAAGTTTTCCTAGTTTCTCGAGATATATTTTTTGTTTTTCTCCTGTATATCTAAGAGCATAAAATGCTTCATAAGCTGAGAGCATTCTTCCTGCAGCATTGAGTCTTGGTCAGATCATGTATCATATATCAGTGGTAGTGAGCGGTCTTTTGTGGAGATTAAAATGTTCAAGAAATGATCTGAGAGAAGCAGGCATATGAGGATGCTTGGTGTTAATAATCTCCAGTCCTTTTTTCACAAAAAGTCTATTCTCCCCAATGAGAGGAACACAATCCGCCACCGTTCCAATTGCTACGATAGGTAAATATCTGTAGAGCACCTGCTTTTTCATATCCGTACTAAAATCCAGTCTTTCTGCAAGAGCATTAATAAGTTTAAATACTACTCCTACTCCACACAATTCATGAAAAGGATAGTCTGGAGAAATTTGTGGATTTACCACTGCTACTGCTGTAGGATGTTGTTCAAGTGGTTGATGATGATCAGTAATAATCAGATCAAGTCCGATTTCCTGAGCATGGAGAGATTCTTCTATGGCAGTAATTCCATTATCTACAGTAATCACCAGGTCCACTCCTTTTTCTTTGATTTGATCCAGATGATAAGATTTGATACCATATCCATCTTCCAGTCTATGAGGTAATTGTACACTGATAGTATCAAATTTTATAAAAGTACGGAAGAAATCAAAGAGTACATAAGTACTCGTTACCCCATCCGCATCATAATCTCAGAATATCATAATTTTTTCTTTATTTTGGATGGCATGGATAATCCTCACTACTGCTTTATCCATATCAGACAAACCCCAAGGACTATGCCGAGCATTTTTGAAGTTTGGAGACAAAAAATCTAACTGAGCTTGAGGAGTATCAAATCCTCTCACTTTCAGTAATCTTGTCAGTAAATCTTCGTCGTCACTTTGGTACTTAATATTTATCATAGGCAGAAGTAGATTTATAATTTTTTTAATAATCTCATATAATCTGAAGCAATCTTAGATAATATTTTTATAGAAAGCAAAACCAAGATTATTTTGAAATTTCATATAAGAAAAAACTAAGAAAAATTATATTTAATAAATCTTAGTCCTGTGTTAATGTTTAGGCAGCAGGATCAAAGTCCCAGCTATCAGGCTTATTATCTTCAGGATCCAGAGTAGATTCTTTTTTATGTCAGATCATATTTCCTTCCTTATCAAACACTAATTCTTCAGCCTCCACCCCATCATGAGCAAACTTGATAAGATCGTTATCTTGAGTACTACGTGCTTTGATACTAAATCCTCCATCTTTTCTCACTCCAATTA
>CAYVXG010000003.1:0-8601 GCA_964455295.1 uncultured Candidatus Peribacteria bacterium | reverse complement strand
TATCTCAGATTTTGAGTCAGAGGTATATTGTTTGGTATTGAGAGAGTGTTGTTTTTCATCTTGCTGACTATGCACATTAGCATGATTGAGGTCTTGTAAATGAGTATGAAACAAGACTCACTGCGTAGGGCTATCCTCCAGAGCTTCATAAAGATCTTTGGATGTATAACTCACGGATTCAGAACTTGATTTTTGTGGATTGATAGTTTTAGCTGTGATTGCGTTTTTACCATCAGTAGTAAGTGCTTGAGCTAACTCTGATTTTCTTGCTTGGGATTCAAGACTTAATTTTCTAATATTGTTTATACTTGTCTGGTTCAGTCGTATAACATTTCCCATACGATAGCATATAATATAATAAAATAATCAGATTATAGTTTTAAAATACTAAGGATTTATTTCCTAGCTACAAGATAATTATCCAGAAAATATTAAGAAATTTTTCCTGTAACAATATCTACTTTATCACCATTTTTTGGAATCACTACTTTTCACTGATATCCTGATTCTATAAGAGATTTTTGTAATTCTTTTTTAGCATTAATCTCTCCAAGAGTAATAATTGTGAGATTATGATTAAGACTGAGAACGTATGATACGATATCACTTTGATCTCCATGTCCTGAAAGACCATCTATATGATGATATTTTCCTTTAAATACACCGAAGATCGTTCCATCTTCATTCATAATTTCATTTCTCTCTCTCAGACGATGTCCTGGAGTTCCATGAGGTAAATAGTTCGTAGATATAATAGTAGAGCTAGGATTATTACATAAGGCCCTTGCGATCATATTTGCATTTGCTAACATCATTCCTGAAGTGGCAAGAAATAAAGCATCTGGTTCTGTAAATAAGGAGTCATTTTCTTGTTTATGAGCTTCTCGGGAAATTCTTGGATTATTTTCAAGATCACCAAAAAGTTCAGGGTTATTTTTTGCGAATATATTAGTATAATCTTGTGGTAATTTTCCAAAACAATAGATATGTTTTGAAGTATTACGAAGCAAAGTAAGAAGGATTTCTTGAAATTTTTGATAAGAGATAGCAAATACCATCGTTGGTCATTTTGCTTGATTGACTATATCTGAAAGATTTTGAAGACCATCAGGATAAGAGGTAAGATGATTTTTATCTCCATAGGTAGATTCCATTACCAAAGTATCAATTTTCTTTTCAGGAGTAATAAAACCCTTTTGAAAAGGTGTAGGTCTTTTTCTACCGATATCACCTGAAAACATCAATGAAAATTCTTCTTCCTGAGTTTTAGGGTTGAGCACTTCAAAAAGCACAGCAGCTGCACCTCCTATATGACCTGTAGGATAGAGGGTAGCTAAAATATTACTTTTAGATCCATTTTTTTGTAATGGAAATTGCTGCAAAAAATCTACACCTACGCTATTTTTAAGTACTGATTTATATGCTTGCTCACTATAAAATCTCCATTGATAATCTCCAGCGTATTCAGATAGGTATTCCATTTTTTTATCTATATCATCAATTTCACTATATAATCTTTCAAGAGTATAATTAGCAGGGATATTATTGTATACTCGAGCAAGATGTTTTCCTCTTCTTTTGTGCTCACCACTACCCTTGTCTTTTCTTCAGTTTGATTTAGCATGAAAATCATCATAAAAAGCATCTTTTAAATCTTCTGTTTCAGAATATCCTTTATCGCTCATTATTGCTGCAACGGCTGTAAATTTTTCTTTTTTTACCTGAAGATGAGCACGATTCTGAGATTTTCTGGCAAGTTTGTTGATTGCCACATGTTGAAGTTTATGAGAATCTCCTAACACATGACTTAAAACAGCTTTTGACATGTGAGACATATAAAAGGTATTAGTTTTTGGAAATCATCAGTTTTGTTGTTGAATTGGAAATCATGCAACATGATCAATATGTGTGTGAGTAACAAAAGTAACATCAGGTTGAATAAGGTTTCTTTGATCATACATATCTTTTGACTCTTTAAGAGTAGTATTTCATTGAAAATCTCCTCCATCCACTTGTATTTTCACTCCATTGAGCTCTATAAAAAAGCCAGATCCAGTAAGATCTACATCAGATGCTCCTCCACAAACTAACAACGATTTTTCCATATTTACCACACACAAAACTAAAATCTTATTAATATAAGTCAATATGATTTATATTATAAAAATCAATACAATATTTACTCTTTTAGATAATATTATTAATAATATATAATCTGATTATTTAAAAAATACTAATAAAAAACCCACTTTAACAAGTTTTTACACTTCAAGTGAGTTTTTGTTTTATATATTAAAGATTTAAGAAAGATCTACATTAATATCATCTTCACTCATAGGTACTGGTTGTCCTTCTTGATCTTGTCCAGAAGATTGATCATAAACTACCTCACTCAAACTAGGTATAAAGAAGAAATTATTACCCATCTCATAAAATTTATAATAGAGTTTTTCTCGTAAAGAATAACACAATGGAATAATTGTATAAGCTAACAGAGGCGGTACAGCGATAAGCATTTTAATTCTTTGGGTACTTGTACTATCCAAACCAAAGTCTGCAGCTCCAAATGATTTATAGAAGGACAAGAATACCAACAAGGTAATACAAAATCCTATTACCCCACCAATCAAATCAGTCGCACTATAGTTTGGATTCGTTGTGAATTCCATCAGACTATAACTTATAAAGACTGAAAAGATAATATGGAAAGCTACAATAATAAACAGACCCAAAATACTGTCCCAAAATACAAAGTAAATGGGAGCCATGATGAAGAATATCACAATTTGAGCAATGCTAATCAAAGAGATCATCTTACTAAGATCATAATATTTTTCAGTGTAGAGTAAGTTATAAATCATTGCTACAAGAGCATTTCCACTCAAAGATGCTATAAAAGCAATCAATAAGAAGATAAGCGGAAGAATAGGATTTCCTCCCACTGGAGTATTACTGCTCAAAGCTCTTACCCCCTGCTGAATGATGGTATTGAATAAGATAGTTACTACAAATACTAAGAAAGCAATAATCAAACCAATAACAAAGCCCATAAGTACTTTAGCTACAATTTGACCTACCGAAGTATTATTTGGTTCCATAGATATATTATCAAAAGAAGCGTTAGCCATAGCAGGATATTTTTAGAAATGAATGAATTTTTTATATACTCTAAGTATAACTCAAAAGACTTCAAAATGCAAATAAATAGCCCTATTAGCTACCTGTACTCACAGTAGGAAGAGCGCAATTAGTTTTTGCTGCAATTGCTTCAAGTGATTGAGTTCCTGCTACAGAAGATCCATCTCTAAATACCCATGTTGGATAACCAGTAACATTTGCACTATCACAAAGGGCTTTTTGTTGGTCACAGTCGATGAATTTAATTTTTTCCATTGCTGCAACTCCAAATAATGCTTTTTGGTTTTTACAGTGTGGGCATCATTCAGTTCCATAAAATACTGCTCCTGCATCTGTTACACATTGTGCAAATGATACGAGTTCTGGATTGTCAGAAGATTTTGAAGCACATCCAGCCATTAATACAGCGCATGATACTAAGAGTCCTGTTACTAATACGTTTTTCATTTTAAACATGGTAATTTATAAGTTAAAGTTAAATAATTATCTGAATAAGAGGCCTTGGGGTTCTTCTATATTAATGTTTTTTGTAAGTTTCAATAGCTTGATCAATCAAAATATGTGCTTCTGCAGCTGATTTAAATCATCCTATTTCTACCTTATCATATTTTCCTTTTTCCAATTTTTTGTATTCTTTAAAGAACCCTAGTAATTCTTCTTGAAGATGAGAATTGAGATCTTCATAAGAGTTTATATGCGATCGTCTTGGGTCTATTTTTTCTACAGGAACACAGATAAGTTTCATATCCAATCCATCTTGATCTTTAGTTTGAATCATACCTAAAACTCTTGACTTTACCACACAACCCATTGGTACTGGGTGTGTAGTCAAAAGAATCACATCAATAGGATCCCCATCTCCTTCCAAAGTTTGTGGTAAGAATCCGTAATCAAAATTATAATACATTTGATGATATAAAGTTCTATCAAGTTCAAAGTATCCTTCTGGTCTATATTCTATCTTGTTTGATGTTCCTCTTGAGATTTCTATAACTACATGAAGTATTTTTTTTTCATAGTCGGCTCGAGTAGCTAATTCTTTTTCTAAATTGAATGACATAACGCTTTAATTTAATTTACGAGATAAATAATCGAAATAGTAATTTTTCACTGACGATTGTGAATCAGTGATAATAAAAAAGTATCAAAATGCATTCCCAATGATAACTAATAGTTATCATATTTGTTGACAAAATAGTATTTTATCAGATAATATATCATATTCAACTTGAAATAAATATAATGTTCTTTATTCATCAGTAATAATAATTTAATATAAATCATATAAAATATATTCAATTTAACTTATATACTTAATTATTGATGACATTTACTAAAAAGGTGGATGACGCATCTGTAATAGTAGATCTTACTGTTACTAAGCTTGCGGATGTTATGCAATACTGTAAACCAAAAGAGCAGTTTGTGCTCGTTAAAAAGTTTGGATTGGGAGATGGAAAAGAAGTTCCATTACAACAAATAGGTAATGAGTTTGGGATGACAAGAGAAAGAATCAGACAAATCGAAAATCAGGCGTTGATGAGATTTAGAAGATTGATTATCAATAATGATAAGTATCTCAAAGTAATTGAAGTTGCTAAAGATATGCTCCATGCTCATGGAGGATTAATGAGTCGAGATAAACTTATTTCATTGATTGTGGATACTAAAGTTACTGAATTTAACGGTCAAGAGCTTAAAATAGTATTACTTTCAGATTTCGATATCACTCCCCTTACAAGAAATAGAATTTTAGAAAACTGTTTCTATATCGATCCTCTTCACGAAAAATTAATTTCTGATATCGCAAGTTATGTTCATGATTATTTCATCACTCAAGGAAATCCTGAACAAAACATCTACGAATTTATTGATCATGTAAAAAATGAATACGAACCTAAGCATCCAAATATTGGATATCTTAGTAATAATGAATTCTATGTTAATTTATTTGATGTTATTACTGAAATAGCGGTATTTGATGGATTCATCGGGTCTGGAAAATCAGCTAAAGTAAATCCTAAAACTATCAAAGCGAAAATACTCTACGTATTTTCAGTAATTAATAAACCAATGCACTACCAAGAAATGACAAACAAGATTATCGAATTCTTCCCTGGTAAACCAGTAAAGATCTCTACAGTTCACAATGAAATGGTAAAATCTCGTGATATCTTTGTAAATATCGGATTGGGTATTTATGCTCCAAAATCTCGAGGATTTATTGGCGGAGTCGTGAAAGAGATTCTTGTAAGAGTAATGAAAAAACTTGATAGAGCCGCTCCCATCAAAGAAATTACACAGCGAGTACTCAAAGAGAAAATGGTAAGCCCAAACACTATCCTCCTCAATCTTCATAAATATAAAGACTTATTTAAAAAGAATGAACAAGGATATTATTATCTCGCTAAAGGCGTAAAATAATATAATAATCTGAAATTACAAACAATAGAAAACCTCCATCGATGGAGGTTTTCTATTGTAGAATGCTACATTTAGAAAATTATTTTTTTGTAGTCCCATTACTAAAACCATTAACTTCAGAGGATTTTGTAGGCCCTTGAGGTTCACTAGTTTTAATTATTTTACAATCATTTTCACAAGTAGTTCCACCAAATTTATTCATTTCAGAAGCTTGACAAATACCATCACCACAATAAGCAGGACAAGCTTGAGAATCTTGAGCTCCAAATTTAAATCCTTTGTTAGTCATCCACTCTATAAAGCTTGAAGAATATGCACCAGTTATGAGTTTATTATTATCAATATCCAAATGAGTCAAAAGAGTAAAACTACTCAATGATTCTGGAAGCTTTCCACATAATTGATTATTATAGAATCCTAGTTGGTTTAAGTGAGTAAGATTGCCAAGTTCTGCTGGAACTACTCCTGAAAGCTGATTTATTGATAAGTGCAATGAAAACAGTTTAGTAAGGTTACCAATTTCTTTAGGAATAAAACCATTAAGTCTATTGCTATACAATCCTAATTCTTCCAATTGAGTGAGATTACCAATTTCTTTAGGAATTGGACCTGAAAGTTTATTACTATTGAGTTGAAGAGCTTTCAATTGAGTAAGTTTTCCTATCTCCTTAGGAATAGCTCCACTTAATAGATTATTAGACAGATGAAGATATTGTAACTGGAATAATTCAGTAATCTCTTTTGGTATACCATCACTTAGTTTATTCCCTGCAAAACTTAATCTATTTAAGTTCTTTAGTTTTCCTATTTCCTTTGGTATTGGACCTGAAAGCTGATTATTGGTAAGATGTAATCCTTTTAATGATAACAAATTACCAATTTCTTTAGGTATTGAACCTGAAAGTTTATTATCTGAAAGAACTAAAGAATCTAATTGAGTAAAATCACCTATTTGTGGAGGAAGAGTTCCTGAAAGCTGATTATTGATCAATTGTATTTGATTTACGTATCCATTTTTACAGGTAATTCCTTTCCATTGACATACGGAAGTGGATTCTTTCCATTTTTGTTTATTTGTCCAGTTATCACCATTAGTAGTATCATATAAGGCTACAAGTGCGTTACACTCTGATTGAGGGACATCTGTAACCTGACTACAATCAAATGCACTCTGTGTCACAAAAGCCAATTTTAAAGCTGATGAATTTTTCAAATAAAGAGAATTAAAACCACTTGTAAGTCCTGCTACTGCTAAGATAGATCCAATAAGCCAAGCTGTTGTTTTAGTCATAAGAGAGAAATAAAAATAAAGTTATTATCATTATAAGGTTTTACACCCACTTTTGTCAAATATTTGAACATTTTTAGAGGATTTTAGCGTAAGATTACCCAGCTCTTGCAAGTTAAATCAAAATCAATATGAATAGTACAAATATACTACTCATCATTTCAGATTATAAAAAATGGATCTAAAAGAAGATATTCTCCGTAACATTGATATTGTGGACTACATCTCTAAGTTTGTTTCCCTAAGAAAATCAGGAGCAAACCGAGTAGGTAACTGCCCTTTTCATAAGGAAAAAACTCCCTCTTTCATGGTGTCTGATAGCAAGGGAATTTATAAGTGTTTCTGATGTGGAAAAGGAGGGGATGTTATTACTTTTGCTATGGAGTATGAAAGATTAGATTTTGTAGATACTCTGAAATACTTGGGAGAATACGCACATCTAGACACTACCAAATATACTAAATTCACTCCTGATCCGGTACTCAAAGAATCAAAAGAACATACTAAAAACCTCAATCAGGTTATTTCTAATCACTTCCAAGCCTTACTTAAAGAAGATAAAATTGCCTTAGAATACCTCCATAAGAGAAATATTGATAATAGCATTATCGAACATTTTCAGCTTGGATATGCCTCAGAATGATATCATGATGATATCAATTATCTGAAAAAATATGGCTTTAGTGAAGAACAAATCATAGAATCAGGATTGTGTAAAGTAGGAACAAGCGGAGACATCTACGATTTTTTCAGAAAAAGAATTATTTTCCCTATTCAGGATATTGTAGGAAATATTGTAGGTTTCTGAGGAAGAGTTATTGACCCTCAAGATAATCCCAAATATCTCAATTTGAGCGATACACCTCTTTATGATAAATCCAAAATTCTCTATGGTATCAATTTTGCTAAAAAAAATGTAGTAGAATATGAAAAAATAATCATAGTAGAAGGATATATGGATGTTATTGGTCTGTACAGACTATGACTGCCTATTGGAGTTGCTACCTGCGGGACAGCTCTCACAGCCGATCATATTAAAATCCTCAAAAGAACGTCAGATCATATCTATTTCTTATTTGATAATGACGATGCAGGGTTTAGCGCTACTGTCAGAGGGTTAAAAATAGCTTATTCTCAAGATCTTTATCCTCAAGTACTCCAGCTTACTACAATAAGTACTGCAGAAAAACCCATCAAAGATGTAGATGATTTTGCTAATAGCGGAGGTACTACAGACCGGCTCATGGAAACTTCTATTGATGGTTTACTCTATGTTCTCAATCATCTCAAGAATCAGTACAATATCACTAATCCAGTAGATAAAAAAAAAGTTACCAATAGTTTGTTTGAAATCATAGCGGCGATTGCTGATATGAGCATCATGCAACACTATCTCCAACAAATAAGTCTATGACTTGATATTTCAGAACAAATCTTACTCTCTCAATATAAAATACGATATAAGCAGAATAAAGTAGGTATTAGACAAGAAAAACAAGAACAAAGATCATCAGAAAACGTGGGAATGGATAGTAAAGGACTCATCCACGCTCTCATCGCTAGCAATACTTTATCAGACTATACTCAAGATGAATCTGTGAAAAATGCTTTAGATTTTTATCAAGAATTACTCAAATTACATTACAAAGAAAACGGACTCATCCAAAGCTGAACTACCGATCAACAAAGCGCTTTGTTGTGGCGAGATCATGAAGTATTACCTTTTGATGAAAACAAAAGAGCACAGTTTA
>CAYVXG010000002.1:28694-51201 GCA_964455295.1 uncultured Candidatus Peribacteria bacterium | reverse complement strand
CTTCAAATGGAGATGGAGTACCAGGTACTTTATCAATGCAATTGGATAGAAAAGGATCATATAAAGTTACCCTCACAGTTACAGATAATACTGCAATTACTACAAGTAAAGTATACCAACTTATCTTATCTGATCCCGTAAGTAAGATCAGAGCAAATCCTCAAGCAGGTACTACAAGTACACAATTTGCATTTGATGGCGACTCAAGTTATTCAGTGTCCAATAAAGTAAATTTATATAGATGGGATGTATATGATGTAGATAGTGGTCTTCTTACTACAAGCCAAGAAAAAAACTTGAGATATCAATTCCAAAAACCTGGAATTTATACAGTAAAACTTACTATTACGGATCAACAAGGATTTACAGATAGTTCACAAATCAAAGTAAATGTAGAATCTACTCCTCCAGTTGCTCAATTCACCATGGAACCCACAAGTGAATGGCTTGACCCATCTCAGTTTATTTTTGATGCCTCAAGCTCATTTGATTATGATATGCTCAATAATAATGATTCATTAACTTTTGAACGAGGATTTAGCGATCCAGATAATACTACCGTAGTAGAACAAGCAGAGGGATCAAAGCAAGTACAAGTACAATTTAACACCAACGGAACACACAAAGTAAAACTCAAAGTTACTGATTCTTTTGGTAAAATCGCTGAACTTACTAAAGATGTAGTAATCAATAGCTCTCTCAGACCTGTAATTCAAGTTGACCCAGTAGCAGCTCCTTGGGGAACAAGTATAGAATTCAATGCCAGTGCCAACAAAGAAATCATAAGTTATATCTGGAGCTTTGGAGATGGTAAAAGTAGAACAGTACAGTCCAAATCAGTTTCACATATTTTTGAAAAAGTAGGGGTATATAAAGTTACTCTTACTGCTACCTCAAAAGAAGGAGATAAAAATACCGTTTCCACTATGGTGTACATAGGAGAAAATAATGCACCAATAGGAGTATACAGTGTACTTTGACCCACCAATCAACTCTTATTACCAACTGATGAATGTAATGGAGAAAGCGCTTACAGTATTACAAGATATCAACAAATGACTATCGATTCTTCACAATCTGTGGACATCAAAGGTCAAAAAGCAAATATCAAAACACTCTTCAAACCTCAAAATGACGATGTATTCACTACTTCACAATTTAGATATAAATTTGGAGAACTTGGTTGTCAGTTTGTAGATATGGTAGTTGAAGATCAAGAAGAACTTACTACTGATAAAAAAACAATTTGGTTTAAAGTAAAAAATGGACTTCCAAGTATGAATACGATATACCTTAGTTTCCCACAATATTCCAACGATGTAGGAATCGGATTATTCCAATATAACGCTCCAAAAGATCCTAACTTTGAACAGTTTGATCCTCTTGTAGTAAGAGTAAATATGAATAACCCAGTAGATTTGGATGGAAGTATTTCTTATATTGCTTGGTACTATTATAAACCTGAAGATCCAGATAGACTTTTGGATATCAAGATCACTCCAGGAAACAGTAATGCTGTAAATTTTGCAATAAGCAGAGAAGCTGGAGAGTATACCTTCGGTGCTAAGTTGATTGATAACGATGGAGGGGAAGTTGCTTCTGAAGATATCATTGGGAAAGGACCTTCTATCTTTATCAAACCGAAAGGAAATGACAGTATCGATATTCCATTAGTAACGATCAAATCTGATGCTGTGAGTACCAAGGTAGGAGAAGAAGTTACCTTCACCGTTTCTAGTAAAATCCTCTCAAACAGATCTGACTTTAAAGCCAATAGAATTATTAAATATGACTTTGATGGAGATGGAATTGATGATCTTACCACCAAAGATGATATTATTAAGTATATCTATACTACTCCCTCACCTGATGGAAAACCTTATAAAGCAAAAGTGAAAGTGATTTATAGGGAAAAAGTAGGAGTAGGATATACTGAACCTATTATCGTAAAAAAAGCTCTCAAACCAAACTTTATCGTAGCAAACTATGATAAGAAAATACTTATCAGAGATACGAGTTATGGATTGGATGATAAGACAACTTTTGAGTATTGTTTAGACAAGAATGATTGTGAAAATACCACTATAAAAGGAGAAAAAACCTTCCTTCATGAATACAAGGATTACGGTACTTATACCATAGTTCTTACTACTACTGATCAATATAGTAACACCGTTAGCACAGAGAAGAAAATTACTCTTTCTCCTCCTGCAACCAGATTATTTATATCTTTAATGTCTACTCCAGATAATAGGCAAACAACAAATGGATTTGAACTTGATGTAGGTAAATCACTCAATAATCAAGTAATCCTCTATCCTCAGTATTTTGGTACAGGAGAATGTTATATGGATATCAATCTCAGCAATGGTGATGATGATAAAGATAAAATGTGTAACCAATTACACACTATTGATATCAAATCTATAGCAAGTCAGGTATACTACAAATTATGGTATTCCAATGCCAAAGGTCTTACCAGTAAGATTATCAAAGTAAATTTATTAGATAATCAGACTATTGTTCCTGAACAATATAAGCAAACAGCTGCAAAAATGAGTGAGCTTATAGAAAAATATAGCAATAAGGAAGATTATATAAGCTTAGTAAGCATTCTTCAAAATCTTGCTCAAAATCTCGGTGACAAAGAAAAAACGACAGAATATCTCATCGATTTGAGTACAGAAATGCAAACTACTACCTACCCAGAAACTACTCAAGTAGAAATTAAAGACATCACAGACTCTCTTGCAAATGCTGGATTTAGAGCTACGCAAGGTCTTTCTGAATACGAAAGAGTAAAAGCTGATATCTTAGCCTATGCAAATCCTAGTTTAGAGCCAAAAATTAGTAGCTTATTTGATAAATTAGAAAACACGAGTGATAAAACAGATATGTATAATCAACTAGCTGAAGTACTCAGACTCTATTGACTAGAAGTAACTGCTGGTACAGTAGAGCAAGACGATTTCACAAGTATCAAAGAACTTATCTGTAAGATCGTAATGATCAAAGAAATTCCTGGAAGTAAGTGCGTAACTACAGGTGAAGGTGCAGTAATTATTCCTGACGAAACTATCGTCGAACCTGACACTACAACTAGCAACACAGGAGGAAGTAGCATCGTGAAATGGATTTTATGGATTATTGGTCTCGCAGTAGGATTGTTCTTACTTGCTATCATTATCTTTGCAGTAAGAGCAAGAATAAGTAGAGCTAAAATTGCTAATGAACAAGGTGAGGCTCCTTCAACACCAAATCCTGCACCAGCGCCAAATCCCCCAAAACCTAGTCAATCTGAAAATTCAAGTTCAAATACACCACCAAATACACAAACTCCTCCACCATCCAATATCTCCAATGCTAACTCGGAGTCTAGCTCCTCTTCAAAACCAACTACTTAATTATTTTCTACAATAGTATCAAATTGCTGTATCCACTGTCCCACGGAATAAGTATCTTTTATAGATTTTTGATCCACTGTTGGATAAGAATCAGCTCATAAAATACCCTGCATAGCGGCATCAAATTGTGCTTGTTCATTCTCCCCTTTATAGTTCAGAATATTGAGACTATCAAGTATAAAAGGACTTACACCACCTTTCTTATATCCGATCGTCGGTATCCCGAATTGAGCAAAATCTAACGCTGATAAACCAAAAGTCTCCAAAAATCTTGATGGCATCAACACGAAGTCATAATCCAGAGAATTTTTAAATATTTTCTTGAGCGGCATATATCCATAATAGGAAATATAATCTGGATAGAGTTTCGCTAATTCCTCAATTTGAGGTCTCATGCTTCCATCTCAGTAAATATCATACTGAATAGTGTAGTTCTTAGGAAATTCAGGGTTTAACACCTTATGTAGTCGACTCACAATCAAATCCCATCCTTTTTCAGGATCCAGTCTATGGGTAGAGATCAGTTTCACAATTTTCATACACAAAAGAATATTATAAGATAATTCTTAGTGATTTTTTTCATTTCTGAATAAGTATATTGGATTTTGTGAGCGCTAAGTTTGTATCAGTTACCGCAACCCCATCAACACTGATCCCTCCTTGTGCAATGAGTTTTTTAGCATCCCCACGAGACTCACATAATCCGCTTTCTACAAGGGCATCAAGTATGGTAGATCCTTCTTTAAAATCCCAGCCTCATACTTCTTTTTTTATAGATAGCCTATCCGCAATACTTAATTGTTTTAAGAACTCAGTTTTATTTTCCCTAAACATAAATTCACTAATTTGTCTTGCTTGTGCAGCACTCACAGTTCAAAATAGTATTCTACAAATATTGAAAGCCAATTTTTCTTGTCCAAATCTCTTTGCAGGATCTTCATTATGTTTATTTTGAATTTCTTGAATTTGAGCTAGATCCAATAATGAATAAATTTTCAAGAATCTACTTACATCTTCATCAGGTACATTCATAAAGTATTGGTAAACAAGATAGGCTGAATTTTTTTCTTCACTCAACCATACTGCATTTCCTTCAGATTTACCAAACTTCTTCCCTTGAGAATCTAAAATAAGCGGAGAAGTCATCACATACGCATCATTTTTCCCAAGTATTTTACCAATAAGCTCAAGTCCTGTAACTCCATTTCCCCACTGGTCTGATCCACATATTTGTAATTTACATCCATAATCTTTATAGAGTCTTACAAAATCATATCCTTGTATGAGCATATACGAAAATTCTGTAAAACTAATACTCTTATCAGGATCTTCAATACGCTTTGCCACTGTTTCTTTCTTCATCATAGTATTTACCGTAATATGTTTTCCTACATCTCTGAGAAATTCCCCGAAAGTCATATCCTTATAGAAATCATGGTTATTTTTTATCTCATATTGGTAGTTTATTCCTGAAATTTCATTGATATTTTTGAGTAAGAATGCTACTTGTTGATCGATTTTAGCTATATTTTTTTCAAGTTCCTCTAGTGATAATAATGATCTTTCTGCCTCTTTTCCTCCTGGGTCTCCTATCATTCCTGTCTCTCCCCCAATAATAAAAATCAGCTTATTTCCTCTTTTCATAAATTGTAAGGCTGTCATAAACATCGCAAAATTTCCAATAGTCAGACTATCAGCACTTGGATCCATCCCTATATACAGAACCTGTCCTCCTTTATCATAAAGTTCAAAAAAATCTTCGTTACTAAATTGTTTCAATAATCCTCTTTGTTCTAGTTCTTCTCTCAACGCTAACATCCGCAAAAAAAGTATCAAAATATAAATGATACTCTCATACTAGTATTCCCTCCTTAAAAAGCAAGAAAACTTTCTATTTACTAATTCCTGATAAAAATACATTGATATCATATTCCCCTCTGAGTAAAGCAAGGAATTGCTCATACTGTTCATCAGTGTAAAGTTGAATGGGGTTGATTTGTCGCTTCGATTGATATTGACTAATATACTTCCATTGAAGATCAGATTGCTGGCTGTCGAGTACAATATTGAAAGCGCTAAATAAGGTAGGTCGTAGATAGTGATTTCCATTGGTGGCTTGGTTAATGTATTCTTGGAAAAAGGTTCCAGCAAGGCTTACTCCATCAGCATCTGCTTTGATAACAGTATCATAATTCGCGTCATTCACAACCCATCCTCGCAATCTCACGGGATAAATACTGGTACTAGTAGGGAAGTTATAAATAGTGTAATTTGATTTTTCAAAATATCCATTGAGAATATCCATTTCACTCAAATACCCAAACGAAAAGTTCGTCAGACTATAATACATAAAGCACAATTTGGGATATATTTCACACTTCGGATTTCTTTCGATGAGTTTAGTAGAGACTCTCTTATATTTAGCTAAATCCCAAATCTTTACCTCCAAAGCTTCGTTACTATAGGCTTTGAGAGTATCAATAAGTTGTGATCTGTTTACTGATTGATAGAGAATATTTTTGAGAATATCTGTATAGCCTTCGTATATTTCTTTTTTATTTTTAATAAGCTGAAGATCAAGATTGGATAATCAGAAAAGAATAGGGATTTGTACATCGAGTTTCCTTTCATCAAGATCAGTCACACTGTTGTTTACAATAGCATCCCAGTCCAATGATTGGACATTCTCTTGAATTGGAGTTTTTGCAAAAGTTACGAGAGGGTCGATACCAAAAGGAATAAAAGTAAAGTCTTTACGTGCAAAATATTGGAAAAATGCTGAATGAAATAGGCTCGAAATATCCTGACTAAATCCAAAACTTCCCAAAGAATCTTTATAAGCATCTAGGCTCTGATCGTCCATAAGAATAATATCAGCACCTGTTCCTCCATCTTTGAATAAAGATTCAGTAAATTCTGGATAGGGTTCATCCCAAGTATTGGTAATAATTTGAAGTTTGATATTTTGTTGAGCTAATTTGGTGATAATAGGTCTCCATCCTGGTTCGTTGTAAGACCAGATAGGCATTGCTATCTTGAGAACCTTTATGCTTGTTTCTTTTTTAATAGTTCAAGAAACAGTTTGAGTGCTTCCTGTAGAAAGAATTACATTATTTTTACCAGTGAGACTCACAGTTTCATTAGGTTTTTGACCTGTGAGTAAAGGAGTTTGATCTGAACCTGAAATGTCAGCTGGCGAAAGAAGCTTAAACAACGAAAATACCCACAGCGTTACTCACACTATAGGAATAGCTAAAACAAGAATAAGTTTGAGCTTTGGATTCATACATTATTATACCCAAAAGCTTTTGAAAAGTCAAAAAACTAGAGCCTAAACCAATGGTTGATTTGAGGTTTTTCTAGATCCTTGAGATAAAATTGATGGTAAGATTTTGAAAAAGGTGGAATGTTTATCTGTAAGGCTATAAAATGATCTGAACTTAGTGCTTGTAAGCTTTCATTATTCTCGTAAGAACTCGATAAAAAGTCTGAAACCAATACTATGATGTTTCCTTGTTGAATTTCATACTGTGCTTTTTCAATTAATTCTTCCAAAAATGATGAATATTCCTCTTTTTGATGCTTTTCAGGCTCATCTGGAATATATAAAGTTTCAATAATAAGGTCATTTTTGAAGGCTTCCTGGATCTCCTCAAGAATTTGAAAATTTTTAGCTTTTTTTACCCATATTTGAAAATTCTGATTATTATCAATCAATATCACGAGTTTAAGAACCTTAGAAATACGAGGAACTGTAAGATTTTTACCTGTTTTTTGATAGAGAGTTTGGTTAGTGAATTCAGAAGACCCAGTATTTTCTCTCATTGCAGAAAAATCATATTCTGGATCAGAAAGAGCACCTTGTAAGGAAGTTACTATACATGTTTCGAGGGTTTGAAATAATTCTTCGTGTTCTTCCATATTCCGAATGAAAACAAAATATTAAAAGCTCTGCACAAACCTCAGATCACCATTGGTGAGAAGTCTTACATCTTTGATTCCATATTTGATCGCTACCATTCTTGTAAGACCAAATCCAAAAGCATACCCTGTATACTGTTCTGGATCTACTCCAGCACCTTTGAGCACATTGGGATGAATCATTCCACATCCTAATACTTCCAGCCAACCTCTGCGTTTACTGAGTTCAAATAGTTTCGGGTCATTTCTACAATCAATATCTACTTCATAACTTGGTTCTGTAAATGGAAAATATCCTGGTCTGAGTCTAATCTCCAATTCAGTTTCAAAAATCTCAGATAATAAGGCTTTGAGATCATGTTTGAAGTGGGCTAAGGACATATTTTTACGAATACATACTCCTTCAAGCTGCCAAAAGGCTACATCATGAGTTGCATCCATATTTTCTCGTCTATACACTTTTCCTGGAACTACGAATCTACATTCTGGTCATAATTGTTTGATTAATTCCTGTTGCATGGAACTGGTATGTGTCCTGAGTAAGAGATTTTCACCAGTTTCGTCCTGTTGTTTGAGATAAATCGTATCATGAATTTCTGTAGCAGGATGAGAAGCAGGAATATTTACTGAGTAAAAATTTTGATGTTTGGTAGCGATATCATTTCCATCATGGATGGAGAAACCATACTTTGCAAAAATATCATACATTCTTGAAAGTTCTTTTTGGATGAGATTGTAATGACCTTGAGTAAGTGGAAGTTCTACACTATAGTCTACTAAATCATCACGAAGCGAGGCTTCTATTTCTTGATTTTTAAATACTTGAAGTTTAGCATTGAGTTGTTCTTCAAAAAAATTCTTTGCTTCTGTTAATAAAGGTCCTATACTTTTCTTCCCTTCTGTATCTAGACTAGCTAATTCTTTATAAGATGCAGTGAGAACTCCCGTTTTACCAAAAAAATACTGTTTTACCTCTTCTACAGAGCTTTCAGTAGTAGCTGAGTTAAGTTTTTCAGTAAATTCTGATTTCCATTGATCGATTGTAGTGACATTCAACATCGGGATCTGTACTATAAATTAAATAATCTGAATTGGGATATAAGGAGGCATATGTATATAAAAAAAACCTCAGAATGCAATATCTGAAGCAATTTTAGTAAGAAGTATATTATGAACCTTTAAAGTTATTTCGTAGCAATTTTCTATGTTTAGTATGAAGTTTGAGCGAAGCAGACCTTAGGAAGGCCTCTTTGTATTCTACCTTCTGATTATTTATTGCTTCAATCCTTTTCGATTCCATCTGCTTATCACTAAGTATTTTTTTGGGTGATCAATTTCACAGTTTTAGATGAGAGTGATATTGCATAGTGTTAGTTTAAAACTAAATCTAGCTTAATCAAGTTCTGTCATATATTGTTCTGATTTCATTTTATTCATGATATCTTTTACTACTCCTACCACAATAATAATACCAGATCCTGTTACTACTACTGGAATAGTACCAAATCCTTGGAATAAATTTTGTAAAAGTGGAACTTTATTGAGTAAGTAACTATACGAAGCTAATATACCCAATCCAATACCTCCCCAGAAGCAAAGATGTCCGAGTACCTTAGAGATATAAGCTATCGTTTCTTTTCCTGGTCTAATTGATGGAATATATCCCCCTCTTTTTTGAATGTTATCTGCTATTTTTTCAGGGTTGAATTGGACAAGAGCATAGAAGAAAGTAAAGAATACTACTAACACAAAGTAAGCTACGATCGTCCACCATGAAGGATTCTGATTATAAATATTGAAATTTGCCTCTATCCAATCTGCCGCATTCTTCAATCCTTCAGTAGCACCTCCAAATTTTGAAATAAGCTGAGTAAGAAGATATGGGAATGAAACAAAAGCAACTGAGAAGATAATTGGAACCATTCCTACAGGATTGAGAGGAAATGGAAGTATACTTGTTTGTTCTATTTTTCCTTGTCTTGCATAGATAACTGGTATTTCTTTAGTAGTTTGAATAAGGAAAATACATAGTAATACAAGTACAGCTACGAACACAAAGATGAATAATCCCACTGCAAACGGATTTGTAGCAGCAGTTACTGAACTGTACAGACTTGATGTAATACCAGATACGATAGAAGCAAAGATAATTATACTCGTACCGTTACCAATACCATATTCAGTGATAAGATCACCAATCCATACCAATAACATACTACCAAAAGCCATTACTAAAGCTACTAAAGCTATTGTACCGCCAGTCAATTCTATGGCATTACCACCAAGATAATAATTCACAAAATACGTAACTCCGATACCTTGTAAGAAAGCGAGTGGGAAAGTAAGTCGTCTTGTAATCTGACCGATTCTTTTAGTTCCTGATTCTCCCTCTTCTTGTAGAGCTTCGAGAGTTGGAACTACACCCGTAAGAAGTTGAATGATGATACTCGCATTAATGAAAGGAGCTAGTCCTACTGCTAATATTGAAAATTGATCCAAAGTACCTCACAAAAGTAAAGCAAAGTAAGATAAAGAACTATTTTGAAGACCAGTAAAATTTACAAGTATATCTACATCAGCAAATGGAACTGGTATAAATACAAGTATTCTATATAAGGCTAACAATAATAAGGTAGCAAGCAATTTCTTTCTTAATGTTTTATTCGAAAATAATTTACTAAGTGTTCCCATATGCTTGGTATGAAGAGAAAATTAAATAATTATTATTTTATACTTTCTGCACTTTTACTAAACAATTCAATTCCTTCAAATTGGAATTTCTTTTTTGTTTCTCCATTTCCTAAAATCTTTACAGTATTTTTTGAGTTTCTAATAAGTCCTTTTTGGAACAATGAAGCGTTACTGATAATATCTCCATTATTGTAAGCTCTATCTAAATCTCTAATATTTACAGTCTCTACAGTTTTTGCAAGTTTGTAATATCTTTTAAATCCTTTGAGCTTAGGTAATCTCATATATAATGGAGTCTGTCCACCTTCAAAGTAGGCAGGAATTTTACTTCCTTTACCAGATCTGGCTTTTTGACCTTTCAAACCCTTCCCAGAGTAATTTCCTTTACTCGCATTACCTCTTCCGATTCTTCTCATTTTATCTTTGAGACCAGACGATCTTTTCAATGTACTTAAATCCATTTTATAATAATTAAGATATATAATAAACACTTATAAGATTATATGTATATTCTGATTATGCAGTAGTAGTTTCAGCTTCAGTATCAAGAGCTTTCTCTTTTTCTTTAAATCTTAAACTAAAGTTTTTGAATGAACTTATCATTTCGATAGTCAACAAAGCATTATTGAGGATATTATTTGTTCCTACAATTTTACTAAGAATATTTGTAAATCCTGCAAGTTCCAACACAGATCTTACAGATGATCCAGCTTTAAGTCCCGTACCAGGTTTAGCAGGCACAAGCTTAATATTAGCCGCTCTAAATTTCTTGCTAGATGGATATGGCACTGTTCCTTCAGCAGTAATAGTTACATCAACAATGTTTTTGTATGCATCATGAGTAGCCTTACTGACAGCAGATTGCACGTCATTACCTTTAGCAATACCTAAACCTACTTTACCTTTCTTATTTCCAATCAACATAGTTGCACGGAAACTCAATTGTCTACCTCCTGTTGTAACTCTCGTTACTCTTCTGACCTCGAGCATTTTTTCTTCAAATTCTTTTTTTCCTTCAGTAGCTCTTCTTGGTCTTCTTTCTCTTTTATCTTTATCTCCTTTTCTTCATTTGAAAGATGTAGATCTGATAGACTGATCATGAGTTGATGTTGAAGCCACGACTGGTGTAGCTTCAGGAGCAGCAGTTTCAGTCGCAGTAATTTCTTCAGTTGAAGTGGATTCATCAGAGGTTACAGCTTCTGGAGTTGTTTCTTCAGATGCTTTTACTTCTTCCTCTTGTTCTAAGAGTTCTCTAGACATAAACATGATATTGGATTAATATGGTTAAGTAAAATAATAATAGTATTTAAATATTAGATAGTAATTCCTCCTTCTCTGAGTCCATCACAAAGAGCTTTAATTCTTCCTGTGAATCTGTAACCGTTTCTATCAAAAATTACTGTAGATATTTTTTTTGATTTCAAAGTTTCAGCAATCTTTTTCCCAAGTTCAAAAGCATTTTCAGTTTTTTTTCCTTTCATACCTTTGTCATTAGTTTGAACTACAGTATTACCTTTGTTATCAACTACTGTTAATCGATTGAGAACATTTGATTTTTCTGCAATAGCTCTATGATCAGCCATATGACCTTTCAGAGTAGTATTAGTTCTATTTTTTCTCTTTGCATGTAATGCTTCTACGTTGAGAGTATGATTTCTGTGCTTATTCATCGTAAGTGTGTGTATTGAATAAATTATAATATTCTGATTATATATTATTTACTTGCAGCTTTACCAGGTTTGAGTTTAATAGTTTCGTCAAGGAATCTAATACCAGCTCCTTTATAAGGCTCAGGTGGTTTGATAGCTCTTACCCTTGCACAAGTTTCTCCAATAAGTTCCTTATCAATAGACTCAAATGTAATAATATCATTATTTTTAGTATCTTTTTCAAAAGCTATTTTTACTCCAGCAGGTATTTGGTGGAATACTTTATGAGAAAGTCCCAATGTGAATTCGATACCATTTGATCCATGTGCTTTAGCAGTATATCCTACTCCAAATACAAGCATTTTTTTACTATATCCTTCTGATACTCCTACAATCATATTCTGAACTAATGCTCTCATCAATCCCCAGAATTTTCTCATTTCGTATCCTTCGGCAGATAATTCTAAAGTTGATTCAACTTGTTTTATCTTAACACCAGGATACATTTTTAATTCCAATGATCCTTTAGCTCCTGTAGCTTTTACAGTATCTTGATCAATTACTATAGTAACTCATGCTGGTATCATAATTGGTTTCTTTCCTACTTTAGACATAATACAAATGTAATAACATAATTAAATTTTTAGCTTTATCAGCAAGCGAATTCTTAGAGAAGATACTCACTTATTAGCTTCTTCGATAATATAATAATGATAATTCTTTTATCAACTAAGTTCAGGATTAATAAATTTCTGCTATCAATTCTCCACCAAGCTTTTGTACTTTTGCTTCGTGTGCAAACATGAGACCCTTGTTTGTAGATATAATTCCTACTCCCTTTCCACCTGCTACACCTTTGATATCTTCATAGCCGATATAATATTTTCTAGATGGTTTAGAGAATAGTTTTATATTTGGAACAAGTTCAGACATATTTGTACTATTAATTAAGTTGATATGAAGAGTTTTCTTGTTTCCTTCTGTAGTTACTTCAAAATCTTTAATGAATTTTGCTTGTTGCAAAAGCTTACAAACTTCAAGTTTAAATTTTGAAGGAATAATTCCAGAAATAAGTGATTTTCTTGCCAAATATGAATTCTTAATTTGGATCAATAAATCAATAACAGGAGCGCTAGTATAACTCATAATAATATGGTGGTAACAATTAAAATAGATAATAGTAATAGTATGGTGGATTTCACTTGGAATATTATTACCAAGCTGCTTTTCTAATACCAAGGATTTGTCCTTGTCTTGCATATACTCTAAAGCATACTCTGCAAATTCCAAAATCTCTAATGAAACTTCTTGTTCTACCGCAAAGTTTACATCTATTATAATGTTTACAGATATTTTTCATTTTTGTTCCAGAAGCAAGTGCTGCAAGTCTTTTATTTTCAAGTCTTGCTTGTTTTGCTATCAATGAAGTTTTTGCCATTTTGTAGTTTGTATATGATTAATAAAATATTAATTTGTTGTTTAAGCTTTAAATAAAAGCCCTAATGATTTAGCAAAAGCAAGTGATTGAGCTTTATCTGCTGAAGTTGGTACAATAGTAATTTGTAAACCAGCTGCAAGAGTTAAGTTATCAACATTTACTTCTGGGAAGATACCAAATTCTTTAAATCCGAATGAGATATTTCCACCTTTATCAAAAGATTTTTCATTTAAACCACTAAAGTCTCTCACTCTAGGAAGAACAAAATGCACTAATCTTTCAATAAAATCATAAGCTCTTTCTTTTCTCAAAGTAACTTTCAACATTACTGGAGATCCTTCTCTCAACTTAAAGTTACTTACTGACTTTTTAGCATTGATCAAAATTGCCTTTTGACCAGTGATTGCCTTCAAGTTGTTTTCTATTTCAGTAAAATCTTTTACACCTTTTCTCGTATGTAATGAACCAACACCACAAGCCACAATAACTTTGTCCAGCTTTGGCACTTGATGAATATTTTTTAATCACAAGTCTTTTTGTAATTGTTTGATAATTGTCTTTTTAAAATCTGTACTCAAACTCATTGTAATAAATTATAGATAATAAAAGTGTCGGCTAGTCCGAAACTATAAAAGGTATATTATTTAATCACTTCTCATGTTTTTTTAACTATTCTTGTTTTCTTTTTATCTTCTCCTATTTTAATAGATACTTTGCTTGCCTTCTTTCCGTCCCAAAATTGAACATTGCTATAATTGATTGCATGATGTACATCAATATATCCTTGACCTTTTTTAGCTCTTTTTTTGATATTTAAACCTTCAAGATAAACACCCTTATCATTAACTTTAAGGATTTTGGCAGTTTTACCTTTATATTGACCAGTAGTTACTATTACTGTATCTCATGTTTTAATTTTTTGCATTGTTTTGATAATTTATAATATAGAATAATCAATGATATATTTATAATTAGATTACTTCTTGAGCCATACTGGCAATATTTTTATATGAGAATTTTTCTCTGATTTCTTTCGCCACTGGTCAGAAGATTCTTTTTCCGAGTGGTTCTTTATCTTTATCAATAAGTACTACTGCATTATCAGCAAAAGAGATATAAGTTCCATCGTTTCTTCTGATTTTATTTACAGTTCTTACTACCATAGCTCTACCAACTCCAGCTTTCTTTAAAGTAGAAGTACTTGCAACTTTTTTGTAAGCTACAACTACAATATCTCCAATTCCAGCAGATTTGCTATTTCCTTTGATAATACCAATAACCAATGCTTGAGTTACCCCAGTATTATCTGCTACATGTACCATACTTTCGTGTTGAATCATTTTTTAACGAGTTATAAAAATATATAATCAGATTATTTTTATTATTTAACTTTCCATCTTTTCAATTTGCTAATTGGTTTAGTTTGCAAGAAAGTAACAGTGTCTCCCTCCTTATAAGAGTTTTCTTCATCATGAACATAGTATTTTTTCTTCACGGTGAATCTTTTCTTATAGATAGGATGCATAGTAACTCTCTTTACTTCCACAACTAATGTCTTATCAGCTTTTGCAGAAAGAATTACTCCTGTAAGTTCTCTAATATTTTTTCCGTCTTGTGTAATCATTGTACCTGTTGGTAAGAAGTTATAAATCAGTAATACGAATATTACAGTATTTGTGTGACACTATTTATTTTTGTTGTCCTAATACGAATTTATGCTGAGCAATCAATTTTCTTGTCTTCTTGAAAACTGATGAGTCTTTCACTGAAGCTGGAGAAATTGATTTTTTGAGTTGCAGTTCACCAAGTTTTACGCTAAGTTTAGCTGCTTCTGTTTTCAATTTGTGAGCATCAAGTTTTAGTATTTCAGAGTATTTCATAATTTCTTAAGCTAGCAATTAAATAACAAAGTATCCCTATATTAATTCATTTCATTTTTTTCAACTAATCTTGTTTGTACACTAAGTTTATATCCCGCTTGTTTGAATACTTCCAATGCAGTAGCTTTATCTACTCCACTGATTTCAAACAACACTCTTCCTCTTTTTACTTTTACCGCATATTTATCCACATCTCCCTTACCTTTACCCATTTTAGTTTCGAGAGGTTTTTTTGTAATAGTTTGTGCAGGGAAAACTCTAATCCACATTTTTCCTACCTTTCTTACATATCTAATAATCACCTTTCTGGCAGATTCAAGTTGTCTATTGGTTACAAAAGAATTTGACATGGCTTTGAGACCATATTCTCCAAAAGCTACTTCAGTTCCGCTTGTTGCGATACCTCCTGTAAGTCCTTTGAAGCTTTTTCTTCGCTTCCATCTTTTTGGCATTAATAATGACATGGCTTTTTTAGTTAATGATTAATAATAATTTTCAATAAACTGATTCAATTTATGCTGCGATATTAATAAGTCCTTTTTCTTTTTTAAATAATTCTCCTCTACAGATCCATACTTTTACTCCCAAAACTCCATATTTAGTTTTAGCTACATCATAATGGTAGTCTATATCAGATCTCAGAGTTTGAAGTGGTACTACCCCCTGAGAATATTTTTCAGTTCTTGCAATATCTACTCCATTCAATCTTCCTGCGATTTGGATTTTAACTCCTTGTGCTCCTTTTTCCATTATTCTTTCCAAAGCTTGTTTGCACACCCTTTTGAATGGGAGTCTGCTTTCTACTTGGCTAATAATGAATTCATTCATAATCTTAGCACTCAATTCAGGAGTTCTTACTTCCTTGAGAGTAATTTTGAACGTTTTACCAAATTTCTTTTTTAGGTTATTTTCTATGTTAAGAATGTTCTTACTATCTTTTCCTAGAATGAAGGCTGGTTTTGAAGTGAAGATCAAAAGTTCTCCTTCAGAAATAGTTTTTCTGATGATCACTTTACTAATACCACAATTTGGGCAAGCTTTATCAATAAATGTTCTCAATTTTATATCTTCTACGAACATTGTTGATTGTTGATTTTTCTTTCTTGGAAACCATTCAGAAGTCCAAGACTTCATAGTTCCTATTCTTAATCCTAATGGGTTAGCTTTTTGTCACATAAGTGTGTAACGATAATAAGTAAAATAATATAAATTCAGTTTATTTTATGTCTTCTAATACTACTCTCACAAAACTTCTATGCTTATAATATCTATGTACTCCACTTCTGGATACAAATCTAAATCTTTTCAAAAGCATACCTCTACCGACATTAATAGTTGATATAGTAAGGTTTTTCAAATCAGCATCAGCGTTGTGTTCAGCATTACTGGCAGCAGATTTTACTACCTTCCAAAGAATATCAGCAGCCTTTTTAGGCATCATTGAAAGCATATCAAGTGCTTCAGAAACTTTTTTTCCTCTCACCATCTTTGCTACCAAGTTCATTTTCTGATAACTTAAGGTTGCGTATTTGAGTGTAGCTGTATAACTTCTATCCATTTTTGTTAGTGTAATAATTAAAGATTAAGATAATAATAAGATTAGCTAGATATTAGAATGGATGTCCTCTAAATGATCTTGTAGGTACAAATTCACCGAGTTTATGTCCAATCATTTCTTCAGATAAGAACAAGGAAACAAATTGTTTACCATTGTGAACAGCAAAAGTAAATCATACAAAATCTGGTATGATAGTACATGATCTGTCCCATATCTTAAGAACTTTTTTATCTCAAGATGATGTCATTGCCTGTACTTTGCTAAGTATTTTTTGGTTAACATAGTAGCCTTTTTTGAGTGATCTAGTCATGATTGTTAATAATTAATAGTAATAGTAAACAATGTAATATATTATGCTGATTGTAAATAAGTAGACAGAATTAAAAATTATTTCTTCTTTGGTTTTCTACTTACAATAAACTTATTACTCCATTTTTTAGCGTGTCTTGTCTTGATACCTGGAGCAACTCTTCTACCATTGAATGCCTTTTGTCCTTTTCTCAATCCAATAGATGAATGTCCTTCTCCTCCTCCATGTGGATGATCAACTGGATTCATATTCTTACCAAGCACACGTGGTTTAATACCTTTCCATCTTTGTCTACCTGCTTTACCAACGACTACATTCATATGATCTTCATTTCCTATTTTACCGATTGTTGCAAAACATTTTCCATCAAACTTTCTTACTTCTCCTGATTGCAATTTTACAATAACAGTTCCAGTAAGTTCGTCTCTACCAGCAATCGTCGCATAACTACCTGCTGATCTTACTAATTTACCTTTTGTAAACGGAGTAACTTCTAGCGCAAAGATAGTAAATCCATCAGGAATATCTTTCAATTGTTTTCTACTTCCTGATTTGATTTCTGCAGTGTCTCCACAAACATAATCATCTCCTACTTTAATTCCATTCCAAGTAAGTACATATCTTTTTTCTCCATCTGCGTAATGCAAAAGAGCAATTCTACATGTTCTATATGGATCGTATTCAATAGCTGCTACTTTAGCAGGAATATTAAGTTTATCATAGCCTCTAAAGTCTACCATTCTATAGAGTTGTTTATGTCCTCCTCCTTTCCATCTTGAAGTAATTCTACCCTGATTATTTCTACCACCTGTTTTTCCTAAAAACTTTGTAAGTGATTTTTCTGGAGTAGTTTTCGTAATATCTGAAAAGTCATATCCGATCATAAATCTTCTCGATGGTGTAGTTGGTTTATACTTTTTGATTGCCATTTTATTTCAATAATAATGAATAGTAAATTAGTGTTCTTTTGTAAATCAGATTATTTCTATATTTTATAATCTGAGCTCTAGCTATACCTACAATGGCTAATTTTGCAGCTAGATCTTATCAGTCTTGACTAGATAACATCAATTTTATCATCTTTTGCTAAAGTAATAATAGCTTTTTTAAATGTTTTTCTTTTGAGTCTTCTGGATCCGCTTTTACTTGGAAGTACGATGGTATTGATATTTGTAGGTATTTTACCGTAAAGTTGTTCAAATCCTTTTGCAATATCAATTTTATTAACATTCATAGGGACAAAAAAACAATATTTATTAAGGCCATCAATCATACCAAATGCCTTTTCTCCCTGTAGTAATCACAATAATACGTCACTACCAGCCAATGAAGGTTGTTTTCTCGTATTATTTTTGATCCATCTACGTTTTAATGTATTTTTGTAAGCCATGATTGAGAATTATAAATTAGATTAAGTAATAGTTTGTAATAATATAATAAGTATTTGAATTTTCTGATTATTCTACTTCATCTTCAGTAGCTTTAGCAAATCTTGTTACGATTTTATCAAGACCATCTTTACCAAAGATCATAATATGATTTGATCTCAACAGATCCACAACATTCATATAATCAATGGAAACATATTTAGTATCTTCAATATTTCTGAAAGATTTACTCAAGATTTCATCATAATTACCTGACATAATCAAATTGTGATCTTCAGAGTAAGCTAAGGTTTTGAGTAAGCTATATGCTCCTTTTGTAGAGATATGAGCTGGATTGTAACCATCAACAATAACCACTTCTTTATTTTCTAATTTTGTTACAAATGCTCCAAGCAAGGCTAATTTTCTTTGTTTTTTAGTCATTGTCTTTGATCGGTTGATTTCAGAAGAAGGACCAAAAGCAACTCCACCATGTTTTCTGATTGGAGATCCTTTATCACCTGTTCTCGCTCCACCACCTTTTTGTTTTTTTAATTTCTTACCACTGTATGAAACTTCTCCTCTTGTTTTAGTGCTAGCATTGCTTTGTCTAGCGTTACTCAATTGCATAAGTACATATTCATGAATAAGACTACTATTTACTTTTTCTTGAGTAAATACAGTTGCATCAAGTTTAATACTTGAGAGTTCTTTTCAGTTAGTGTCTATAATTGGAACAATGTAAGTCATAGTTAATAATTTTAAGTGTTAATATGAATATTGATGTCGTAATGGTAGTATTATAAATGAAATTATATTCTGAGACTTCCTATTGGAAGTAACATTTTAACATACCATTGTATCGTCCAGGTATTGATCCTTTTACCACTACAAAGTGTTTACCTTCGTGATCAAAAGTATTTACTATTTTAATGTTCTTTACGGTAACTGTTTCCATACCCATATGCCCTGCATGTGGATGTCCTTTTTGAGTTCTTCTTGGCTTTCTATTACCCTTACTACCCAAATGTCTTGTAAATTTATGACCATGAGTTGCAGGCATACCGCGTAAACCATATCTTTTGATACCACCAGCATAACCTTTACCTTTACTTGTTCCAGTGAATGAAACAAGCTCAACACCTTCTAAGACTCCAGCACTGATTTCTCCAGCTTCTGAACCAAGGTTATTACCTTCATCAAGTCTAAATTCAAATAATTTTGAATTTTTACCACTTTTTGAACTAACCACTGCAGCTTCATAGCCATCGCTTTCTTTACTTTTGATTCTCAAAAGTTGTTGTTCAGGAAATTCTAAGATAGTAACTGACGTGAAATTTGTTTCAAGCCACATCTTAGTCATTTCCTTCTTAATAAGTATGATTCATCCTTTTTTCATGGTTAATTTTTTATAATTTATATAATCAGAGTCATTAATAGTCAATTTTTTGTGATCGCTTAGAACACTTTAACCTCAACCATCACTCCTACTGGGATATTTATATTTTGTAGGCTTTCCATAGTTTTGATACCAGTCTCTATAACATCAATCAATCTTGTATATACAAATTGTTCGTATTGCTCTCTACTATCTTTATTTACGAAATGTGAAGTATTCACCGTATAAAGTTTTCTCCATTTTGGCAATGGAATTGGTCATTTTATAGATGCACCAGATTTAGTAAGCATACTTACAATTTTTGAAGTACTGCTTTCAAGCATTCTTACATCGTATGACTTCAACTTAATTCTAAGTTTTGGTTCATAGTTTGAAGCTTTTTTAACTTGTTTTACTACCTTTTCAGGAGCAGGAGCAGCTTTTACTGCAGGTTTAGCAGTAGCTTTTTTTGCTACCTTAGCTACAGCTTTTTTTTCTGGTGTTTTCTTTTCAGTAGTTTTTTTTTCAGCCATTTGTTATAAATATAAGTTATAAGTAGGGATAATACTGTGAATATTCAGATATTCAGGACTCATTTAAAATGAGTAGAAAAGATAACCTGATCAAATTTGATTCATCAATCAGGTTATCTTGTTGTATGTTTGTTATTAGTCTAAGATTTTTGTAACTACACCAGCACCAACAGTTCTACCACCTTCTCTAATAGCGAATCTCAAACCTTCGTGCATAGCAATCTTGTGGATAAGTTCTACTTCCATTTGAGCGTTATCACCAGGCATAATCATTTCAGCACCTACTACTTTTACAGTTCCTGTAATATCTGTAGTTCTGAAGAAGAATTGTGGTTTGTAACCAGTCATGAATGGAGTATGTCTTCCACCTTCATCTTTTTTCAATACATATACTTCACAATGGAATTTAGCATGTGGCTTCACAGTTCCTGGTTTAGCAAGAACTTGTCCTCTTTCGATTCCATCTTTATCAATACCTCTCAAAAGTAAACCTGCGTTCATACCTGCAGATCCCACTTCATGTTGTTTGTGGAACATTTCGATACCAGTAATAGTAGTTTTTACTACTTCATCTCTAATACCAACAAGTTCTACTTCATCACCAATTTTTACAGTACCAGTTTCGATTCTACCTGTAGCAACAGTACCTCTTCCTTTGATTGAGAATACATCTTCTACTGGCATCAAGAATGGTTTATCCAATTCTCTTACTGGTTCTTGGATCCAAGTATCTACAGCATTCATAAGTTCTACGATACATTTAGCAGCACCTTCAAGATCAGTTGGATTTTCAACAGCCTTAAGAGCAGAACCTCTAATTACTGGAATATTTTTACCATCGTAACCATTTTTAGTCAAAAGATCTCTAACCTCTTCTTCTACTAACATAAGCATATCTTCATCGTCAACCATATCACATTTATTCAAGAAAACAACAATGTTTGGTACATTTACTTGTTGTGCAAGAAGGATATGCTCTCTTGTTTGAGGCATAGGTCCGTCTGTAGCAGCACATACCAAAATAGCACCATCCATTTGTGCAGCACCAACGATCATATTTTTGATGTAATCGGCATGCCCTGGACAATCTACGTGAGCGTAGTGTCTATTTTCAGTTTCATATTCAACGTGAGCTGTGTTGATTGTAATACCTCTTGCTTTCTCTTCTGGAGCAGCATCAATACTATTATAGTCTCTTGCTTGAGCGAGACCTCTTTTAGCTTGTACTGTACAGATTGCAGCAGTAAGAGTAGTTTTACCATGATCTACGTGACCAATAGTACCAATGTTTAAATGTGGTTTAGACATAATATAATTCAAATAATGAATAAATAACAATAGTTCAATAGTTCAAAACTGCCTTAAAGCAGATAATTTTTTGAACATAGATAAGTGAAGTGATAAACAAGTGGAAGGCAAAATCAAGGGATTTTTTTGACAAAAGAGTAAAAAAATCGTATAATAAATGATACATAAAATAAGCTGAATTTATTATTGAAAAACAGTGATGGGATTGGCTGAAAAGGGTATGGAATTTATCGGTAGTATTTTCAAAAAGAAAGAAAAAACTAAGGTTTCTCCTGAAGCTCAAACTGATGCTGAAATCGCTACAGAGCAAAGCGAATATTTATCAGATTATAAAACTGATCTCACACACCTCAATACCAAAATAAAATCAGGAATGGTAAAAAATGATGTAATGAAGAACTATGAGGAATTGTATGATCAGAATTATGAAGATTTTGCATGGGATATCAAACAGGGAGAAGCCATTCCTTTTGAGAACATCAGATCGCATGGAAGAATTATCAAAACTAATAGTAGAGGAAAAACCATGAGCTACTGCTCTACTACCGTACAAAAAGATGCAGAAAAAATATTCAATATTAAGCTTTCCAGAGGACATGGAAGTGCACAAGGTGAGATAGAAAAGTACAATAATATGGGTAGAACTCCTGCTAGTAGTCTTAATAAAGACGATCTACAAGGAGATTTTCCAAGTATTATGGATAAACTCAAAGGCGATGTTTATGATATATTTACCAAATCCAATGATAATCCTAGCTTCAATCATAGATTACTTGGATTTAGACTATGGACTGGTGGAAAACAACAAATTCGAGTACTTGATCCTTACATTCGTGGTATAGGCTCCAACTACCCTATTCCTTTTGAAGAATATTATAATAAGGTATGTATAGGAATGAAAAGACCTTTATTAAAAATAGTCTGATTTGATACCAAGAGAGAGGTATTTTTAAATCAAACAATTACTAATCATGCCATGGAAAACATAAAGAATAATAGTAAAATAGCTTAAGTTATATAATCGAAATTTCTTCCAAACAAAAAACTAGGAACAAGTTCCTAGTTTTTTT
>CAYVXG010000002.1:14187-28684 GCA_964455295.1 uncultured Candidatus Peribacteria bacterium | reverse complement strand
AGCATAGAGGGAATCTATTAATCCATTACATACCCCGAACTCTGTAAGCTATAGTTATTATTCTTGTAAAGATCATATAATACTTCTGCAAGCTTACCTCTTGTAGTATTCGTAAGATCTATACTGGTATGAGTTTCAAGTGTATTGATATAATTAGCAGCTCGATCAGTTCCAGCAACATCATCGTATTTACCAGTTACCAATCTAATGATTACTGCTACAAGTTCATCATGTGAAATATAAGCATTTGGATTGAATGCACCACCTTCAGATCCATAGAAGATTCCATATTCATAAGAGAGTTTGATGTTAGCTTGTAGATCTGGATGAATACCAGCAATATCTACAAATCTGTTATCATAGGTTTGTATTGTTTTTTTACATAATACATTTTGAGCAAATTGCACAAAGAACTTAGCAGCTTCAGCTCTTGTGATTTGACGAGTTGGTACAAAATCTTTGGTACCAGCAATTGTAGTAAGACCATAGCTATAAAGCATTTGGTGTGCTATTTTAAACAATGCTGACACATTGTTTCCTTGATCAACTGTAAGTTGATTCATAGGAACAAAGCAAGTATTTGTATCAATATCAGTATTAAAGATAGACATATCTACTGCAGTAGCTGGTGTAGGGTTTTCAGTTGAACCTGTTTCAGTATTAGTATTAGGATTATTGTTTATACTTCCAGCATTAGGATTATAGGTTGATCCATTTGGTGTACTTGGAGTTGCAGATCCTGTACTTGGTACAGAACCACTTATGACATTTACAGCCCTCATCACTACATTACCTGTGTTACCTGCCATATCAGTATAAGTATACTCTAGGATATAAGTTCCAACAATTGCTGTGTTTACTGTTCCACTTGTAGCTATTAATATTATTCCACTTCCATCACCATTATCAGTTCGAGTAGCACCATTATCAGTAAATATAGATCACTGTGCTATAGTGATTGGAGTAGATCAGCTGAGTGTTATTAGTGGAGATTGAGTATCAATTATAGTAAATGTTATAATAGCAGTTCCACATTCATTGAGTACATTACATAAAGAATATTCCAAAGTATCTATTCATGCAAATCATGGATTTGGAGTATATATAAATCCATTTCAACTTAGAATGTAAGTTCCATGTAATGGTTCTATACTAGCGTATCATGATACTACTGATGATAGATTATTATCATTGGAGGTATGTTGTCCTGCACTGACATCAATATCTGTATCTTGATTACCTGTAAAGAAATCATCCTGTGGATCAGGGATTCATGGGTTATTTACTATTACAGTTCTTGTTACAGTGTTACCAGTATTACCAGCAGTGTCTGTGTAAGTGTATTCTAAAGTGTAGGTTCATGGTTGGTTGGTATTTACTGTTCCTGAAGTTGGAGTTAGGATAGTTCAAGATCAGTCAGTGTTGTCGGTTCGGGTTGCTCATTCTTCGGTGTAGCTATCTCCTAATGTTAATGTGATTGCAGTGGATCAGCTGAGGGTTACTAGTGGAGGTGTAGTGTCTACGATGATAGTAAGATTATTGGAAATAATATTTCAGTTATTTGCTATGTCATATACTGCTCATGATAGCAATTGTATTTCCAAAAGACCATCTTGTGTGACACTAAGTGTTAATATATACTCTGTATCGTTTATTTTTGTTAAACTAGTAACTTGTCCATTTGACACTGTAAACGAACCCGTATTCAATATTCATGTAACAATAGAGTCAAATGTTAGATTAATATCAAAACTAGTTCTATTACTTGGCTCCACATATACATCTGCAAAAGATAATGTACTCATAGGTGGTACTATATCAATGATATAAGATTGAGTTGTTGATCCTGTGAAAGATCCATTCATAGCAATAACTGTGAAAATTCATCCTGTATTTATTGATCATCCAGTACAAGTAAGAGGCACTGAGGCAGGTAAAATTCAACAATCAAATCAGGTATTATCTACTCAAGAAAAAATAACATTTGTAATAATATCACCACTAGCACTTGTAATTTGAATAGTTGTGTCTGTAATTCCAGTATTACTCAGTATAGTTGGAGCAATAATATTCACCACTGGAGGATAGTAAGCTATGACTTGTGAATAATTTCCTACTGTATCATAGGCTCTTAGCATTATTTTATGTGTAACTCATGTTAGCGAGGGGTAATAAGGATTTGAAACATCCATGAAAGGTCCATCATCCAATGATATCATATATCCGCTAAAGTGAATATCCGCAGAGCCATTAAAGGTAATTTCAGGAGTATTTACACTATATGGAGAATCTATATTTATATGTAAAATAGGACTAGTAGGAGGGGTTGTATCTATAGTAAATGTTGAAGCTGCAGGAGATGGATCTTGATTTGATACCACATCTATTGCACGTACTTCAAAGATATGCATTCCGTCCATTAATCATATATAATCAATAGGAGAAGTACATACCGACCACATTCATGAGTTGATACGACATTCAAAAGTCCCAGTTTCTGAAGAAATGAAAGCAAAGTTATGGTTTCCTGTCGCAGAAAGAGTTCCAGAAAGAGTTCCAGTGATTATTGTAGTTTCTGGTGCAGTTTGGTCTGTTACATTTACTGTTCTTGTTACGGTATTACCTGTGTTTCCTGCTATATCTGTATAGGTGTATTCTAGAATATAGGTTCCTACTGTATTTGTGTCTACTGTTCCTGAAGTTGGAGTAAGGATAGTTCAAGATCAGTCAATGTTGTCAGTTCGGGTTGCTCATTCTTCGGTATAGGTTCATCCTTGGGCAATAGTGATTGGAGTAGATCAGCTGAGGGTTACTAGTGGAGAAGTTTGGTCTGTTACATTTACTGTTCTTGTTACGGTATTACCAGTATTACCAGCAGTGTCAGTATACGTATACTGAAGTATGTAGGCTCCAATAATTGCTGTATTCACTGTTCCTGATGTGGCTGTTAATATCATTCAGGATCAGTCAATATTATCTATCCATGTTGCTCCTGGATCAATAAATGGAGATCATATTGCGAGGGTGATATTACCAGAAATTAAAGTTATAATAGGTTTTGTTTGGTCTATGGTAATAGTATTACTAATCACAGTCGAAGGAGAATTAGAATTTCATGCTACATCTTGTACAGTTCATGAAAGGATATTCATATTAATCACACCATTTCCAGTTGCCAAAACGGTAACTTCAAATTTTGTACGATCAAAAGGAGAAACTTGTACAATATTATTACAAGTAGATGAACCAACAAATGAACCAGACAAAATAATATCAGCACAGGTAAAACTACCAGTATTCAAAGCCTCTGACGCTGAAACAAAAAACTTTACCAGATGTCACGATGTAAGTAAGCTTTGTCACGTTGCCAGATTAATTGACAAACTAGGATTAATAAAGTCAAACACACAAGTGGATCAAGTATAAGCTACTGTACCGCTATTTCGATTACTTGCACTATGGATAGCAGTTACAAAAGATGGATCTAGCAATGCAGTATTTGAACAGTTATACTGTACATTGCGGTTGCTAGATAAACTTATTGCACTTTGTCCAAAATTAAGAGGACTTGGCAAATATGAATTATTAGATGTCGGAGTTCAACTTGATATCCATGTAATGCCAGATCAAAATCAAAGTCAATAGAGAAAAGATGGAGATACTTGATTGTAAGTAGTTCATTGATACATTAAAATATTTTCTCATGCTGTGGAAAGATCGAAACTACCATTTTTTGTTACAGTTCATGCTCAGGAAGGAAATACAAATTGAGAAGCGAGCTCCAATCAAGTTAATCTTATAATAGTCCCTCTTGGTATAAGCACACTCGAGATGAAAGTAATATATCACTCTGTATTTCTCCACGTTCCAGTGCTTGTACGCGCATCATCACTAAGATAGATTTTTGTGCCTGTAATCATATTTACACGAGACACAAATTCCACCGTATCTGGATTACTATTTACCGTCACTACAAAGATATCTCATGGAGCCAATGAAGTTGCGGAAACCTCTCCTTTTATTCCAAAAAAAAGTACAGCAAAAAGTACGAATACAAGTGATTTCAGAAATGTATTTTTAAACATAAGGTTTATTGATATAGAAATTAAATAAACTGAGATTGAGAATTATTAAGTAACTATACTATTTATTTTAACTTTTATTGCTATTTGATATTGATTCAGGTCCTCAATTAGATTGACTTTTGCCATTTTAGTATCAAAAGATTAGGGGTTTTAAGGTAGCTTAGGGAAGCAGAATATTTAGGTTTTTACAGAACAGTAAGAAATATTGAATATATTATATAAAAATCATCATTTTCAATTAAATATATTCAATCTTATCTGCTTATATATTTATATACTAAATAGAGACAAAGTTTCTTCAAGAGAATTCAGAAAATATATGGTCTTGCCCTTATTACTTTCATAGATAAAGTCTTTCAGGCTCTGACTTTCATACTTATCAAATTCTCCTATGATAATAATCTGAAACTCATAGGTAGAAATTTTCTGAAGAATATCTCCTGCTATCTTAGTCTTGAGATCAAAAAACTCTGGAGCAATATTTTTCTCATAGATAATAAGACACTTACTATCATAAGCATATCCTTCTCCGATAAGATCGAGAATATCTTGAGTCTTGGAAAGAACTATATCATCTGAGACTATTTCCAATAAGGAATTGTTGTTATGCTGGATGGGGTATATGGACATTATATAATAATTTAATTAAGTAATTTACTTCACCGTCACACTCTTTGCTAGATTTCTTGGTTTATCAATATCTCTCCCTAATAGGTCGGCGATATGATAGGCAAGCAATTGACCTGCCACCACTGAAAGTATAGGCATGAGTTCCGGACAAGTAGAAGGAAGTGTAATTTGTCGATCTGCTTGCGGTATTTCTCTATCACTAACGGCTAATATTTTACCATCCCTAGCTTTAATCTCATGTAAAGATCATATATTTTTTTCAAATAATTCATCATCTGGCAAGAATAATACAGTTGGAAAGTCTTTATCTATTAAAGCTAATGGACCATGCTTGAGTTCTCCAGCTGGATAAGCCTCAGCATGAATATAGGAAATCTCTTTGAGTTTGAGAGCACTTTCATAAGCAATAGGGACATGAACTCCTCTTCCCAAGAAGAACATGGATTTACTCTCTTTTAATTGATTGGCAATATCTCTAATATAATCCGATTGAGCGAGCACTTCATCAATTTTTAAAGGTAGAGATTGTAGTTCTTGAAGAATATGATTATATCTAGAGATTCTCATTCCTCTTTTTTGACCCAAGAAAAGGCTTAATAATAATAAACAAATAGCTTGTGCAACAAAGGCCTTTGTAGAGGCAACACCAATTTCAGTTCCGGCTCTGGTAAATAACCCACTATCAGTCATACGAGCAATACTGGATCCAGCTACATTTACTACTCCAAAAGTTTTACCTCCTCTTTCTTTAATTTGTTTGAGGCAGGCAATACTATCCGCAGTTTCTCCAGATTGAGAAATAAAAATATGTAGAATATCATCTCCTAGTACAATCGGTCTATTTTCATATTCACTTGCAATAAATGATTTGGAATCTATACCTGCGAAATCTTCAATCCACAATCCTGCTAAGGTTCCACTATTATAGGAAGTACCACACGCTACGATATTAATTTTACGATACTGTTCACTTTGCATACCATGAAAAGCATCTGCCATGAGGCTCATATTGGCAAAGTTTACTCTACCCATACAGATTCTTTTAATAATATTTGCTTGTTCATAGATTTCCTTTTCCATAAAAAATTTATGATCTCCTTTGGAAGACATTAATGCTTCTTGGTCTAGTTCTTCCAGAGCTCTTTGAATAGGCATATCTCCTGAATAAATAACTCGACCATTATCTTTTATTTGTACAATATCTCCATCTTCAAGGTAACTCAATTCTGTTGCGTAACCAGCCAAAGCTTGTGCATCAGAAGAGAAGAAAATATCTTCTTGATTATTTTTTGCTAAAATAAGCGGACTTCCCAGCTTCACTCAGATTATTTCTCCCGGAATATCTTTATTAATAATCAATAATGCATATGCACCTACTAATTGTTTTGTAGTTTTTTGAACCGTGCTCAAAAAATCACCATCTCGGTTTTTTTGAAGAAGATTAACAATTACCTCCGTATCTGTTTGGGAATAAAAAGTAAATCAGTCGCTTATAAGTTGCTGTTTTAATTTCAGATAATTTTCTATAATTCAGTTGTGAGCAATAATCCACTTACCATCATTACTAATATGAGGATGGCAGTTTTCTTCAGTAACTCCCCCATGGGTTGCCCAACGTGTATGACCTATTCCCATTACTACATGGTCTATTTTTTGTGCCATGACGGGCTGACTCAAAGCTGATACTTTCCCTACTCTTTTCCACAAATGCACTTTTTTTTCTCTATCAATAACCGCTATACCCGCAGAATCATATCCACGATATTCCAGTCTCTCCAGTCCCTGCAATAAGACTTGAGGAACATATTGTTTTCACTTATAGCCTATAATACCGCACATATTTATAATTATGGGATAAAATATATTCTATTTTCTCAAAGAAAATCCACTCTAAAACAACCCACCATCAGACGTGAAATAAAACTGCCTCTTCAGATCATCAAGAACTTTTTCAAAGGAACGGAAGTTATACTTTCCTACGAGGATTTCTTTTCGTAACACGATATCAGGTTTGTAGCAAAATTCATAGTCAAAATCAAAATTTGGAATCTCGTACAGACCAATAAGTTCTTTGGCTCTGAGTACACTCTCTTTACTCGCTTCAAGTAAGGTTCTTGTTTTTTCCGACACTTGATCCAGATTATTATAAATATTTTCAATGGTCTCAAATTTACAGATAAGATCGCTGGCTCCCTTAGGTCCTATTCCTCTCGCTCATGGAATATTATCACTCGTATCTCCAATTAAAGAAAGATAATCCACTATGTATTCTGGCTGAAAACCAAACTCTTGAACAAAATATTTGTGCGTTCGCTTGATATCTTTGATAGGGTCTTGAATGGTAACATTGGGACAACTGAGGAGTTGTTTGATATCCTTATCTCCTGTATAAATTACCAATTGAGTATCAGGAGCACAGCCCAGTTTTTGAGCAAGAGTATAAATACTATCATCCGCTTCGTATCCTAGATGTTCCAGAGTGCAGAGTTTGAGAGTTTTGCAAAGTTCCTTACAATGAGCTACTTGATTTTTAAAATCATCAGGCATGTCTGCTCTTTGAGCTTTGTAGGCTGGAAATTGTATAGATCTGAGTAAAGATATTGATGGTGGGTCTCGAGCTACCACGATATTGTCTGGCTTCTCTGATAAGAGTTTTACAAGCATGCGCGAAAATCAGAATATCATATTTGCTGATTCATTTTCGTTCATAATAATCGAAGAAGGAAAGGCATGATAAGCCCTAAAAAGGTATCGCATACCATCAAGTACATATATTTTTTTCATTGAGGAACGAGGAAAAATTGAAATTACTATAATCTGAATAGTAGATTATTAGTTACAAAAAACAACCTGAGATATTCACAATACCTTTGTAATCTCTTTGTTAAAGCTATTGACAAAAGAATAAAAATAATAACTATAATAATCTGTTGTTCTTTACTGTCTCAATCAAAAAATTCTTAAACAAACAAAATATAAACCATGAAAAGATTAATATTATTAATAAGTATACTACTGATTACAGCAGTGAGCTATAGTCAAAAAAGTACAAAAGATACGATAGTAATAGCAAAAACTCAAATCGTGTCTACACAAGACACTCTCATCTACAATCAGTGGGGAACGAAAGTTTCTGAATACGAAGTCTCCTATCCTAAATTGATCCCTTTGGGAGAAAGAACAGCATGGGAAATCATCTTTCTCTACATCTATGTCATATTCTGTGGAATCATGACCAAACAAGAGGAAGAAGAAGTACAAAATGAAGAAAATGGATGTTTAGCTATTGTAGATCTCCTATTTGACATAGGAGAACTTGCTGCCGAAACCATTATCGGACTCCTTTTTGGTTTCTTATTTGGAATAACATTCAGTATGCTTATTGCAGTTAATATCACACATACGTTGAGTACGATAATAGTAGTACTTATATCTGGCTTTCTGACACTTGGGGCAGCCTTCCTATTTAGGAAAGCTATTCTTAAAAACTTTGGATTTACTTTCAAAGTTAGTAAATTCCTAGGTACAATATTGGGAATTACTATAATTCTAGGTTTTGGGCTCAGCATGTGGTATATAACAATTACAACAATTGGACTATACCTCATAGCATTCCTAGGAAGGAATCTGTTTAAAGATGAGCTTAAAGACGAAAAAACTGATTGAGAAAAGAACAACCTTTCCCACTGGTTAACCAGTGGGATTTTTATTAAAATAATTTACGAAAATAATACAAAATCTACATAAAAAATATTTCTTCTCAATTATAGAAAAGTCGTAATATGACTAATAAATTCCTATTATATATAATCTTTTCCAATAATCTCTTCACATTTATATTAAAAATTATATAGATTAGGCGATGATAACATACACACCACAATTTTTGGAGTCTTTGCAATCAAAAAATGAGGCTACATTCACCAAGCTCTACCAAGATACCGTGGATATGTTTTATCGTTTCATCAAAAGCCACTATATGCTTCCAGAGGCTACTATTCAAGACATCTTATCAGAAACCTACATAAAAATACGAAATAGTTTGAGCAACCTCGATGATAGTAAAAAAATATCTTCGTACTTACGAACTATTCTCAAAAATACTACCAAAGATTATTTTAAGAAAACCAAAGAAATAGCTTTCTCCCAATTTGATAATGAAGAAACAGAAGAAAGTTTTGAGTCTACTATTGCAGATCCAGATGATCTCAAGGATCTCTTCCATAAAGAATTTCAATCAGAAGCTATTATATGTGCACTTCACGAACTTGATGAAAAATTCAAAGAAGTGATATTTTTAAAGTTTGTAGAATGATATGAAAACCAAGAAATCTCTGTTTATTTAGACATTTCCGAAGATAATGTGAGACAGAGAATTTCAAGAGGTTTAGCAAAACTGAGAATATTGCTGGAATCCAATATGGATGATTTAACTTAAATTATGTTTTTCCTATCTGCCCTTTCAGATTATTATAAAGTAAGAAAATAAATAATCTGAAGGAATAAAATAAAATTATCTTCTTGATCCACGATTAGTACGAGGTCTATTCATAGGTTTAGATCTTGGTCTCGCATCTCCAGCGGGCTTCATTTTGTCTGGATTGATATCAAGATGGAAGGGTTGATCTGTCACCAAAGGAATAGATTTTCCGATAAGTTTCGTAATTTGTCTGAGATATTTCACTTCTTCAGGATCACAAAACATCATAGAATCACCCTTGAGTCCTGCTCTTCCCGTACGTCCAATTCTATGCACATAAGATTCTGGTTCAAGAGGAACATCATAAATAATAACATGAGAAAGTTCACTCACATCGATTCCTCTTGCTGCAATATCCGTAGCTACTAATGCACGAATAGCTCCACTTTTGAGACCTGCGAGAGCTTGTTGTCTTGCATTTTGAGATTTGTTACCATGAATCGCAGCTGATTTGATGTTTGCTTGCTGGAGGATTTTTTCTACTTTGTTAGCTCCATGTTTGGTTTTGGTAAAGACAATCGTATTTTTAATATTTTTATCTTTCAGAAGATAGAGTAAGAGGTCTTTTTTATTTTCTTTTCTTAGGGTATATAAAGCTTGTCCTACTGTATCAACCGTAGAAGAAACAGGAGTTATTTTTACGGTCTTAGGATTTCTTAAGATAGTATGAGCAAGTTCCATAATTTCTGAAGCCATGGTTGCAGAGAAAAAAAGGTTTTGTCTTACACGAGGCAACATTGGGATAATTCTTTTGATATCTCTGATGAATCCCATATCAAGCATTCTATCAGCTTCATCCAAGATAAAAATCTCCACACGATCGAGAGTAATATGTCTTTGTTTCACCAGATCCAAAAGTCTTCCCGGCGTAGCAATCAGAATATCCACTCCATTGCGTAAGATCTTTACTTGAGGGACTTGTGAAACTCCCCCAAATACTACAGTATTCGTCATACCCGTATTTTGACCATACTTAGTGTAATTCTCAGCAATCTGAATTGCGAGTTCTCTCGTAGGAGTAAGGATGAGAGAACGAATAGGTTTTGGTCTTTTCACTCCTGGTTTTTGACTTTTTTCCAAAAGCTGAATAGTTGGTAATGCAAAGGCAGCTGTTTTACCTGTTCCAGTTTGTGCACAGCCAAACATATCATGTCCTTCCAGGATAATCGGAATAGACTGTGCTTGAATGGGTGTTGCTGAAGTATATCCCTTTGATTCTAGGGATTTGAGTAAGGCTGGACTTAGTCCGAGCTCAGAAAATTGTGTCATAAGAATAGTGCTGAATTAATAGTACTATGTACACATTGTGATCTGGAAATCAAAGGCATTGTTGAAAATACCAATTCAAGAGAAATTAATAGCCAGGAATTGACTCCATAAGTACTTCATCCTCAGATACATCATAATAAATACACGTCATCTGATCCATATTTACTCTTCGTTTATACACCCCATTTTCTGCAGCCATATAACAAAAGGTCATATAGTCACTTTCTCCTCTTTGATGAACTCTGAGTTGTTGAGCAAAATTTTCTCTATTGCTCTGCTCTGCTACTTCTATAAAAGGATGCTGAGCCTCAGATTCCAAAGTAAATCCATCCGCACCAAGATAAACAGTACGCCCATCATCAACATACACTTCATAAGATTCTACTCCCAGCTCTATCAACTCTTGTACATACTGCGGAAAATCTACACCACTTCTTACTTTACTGTGAGCTTCATTAATTTGAGATAAAGTAAACATGATGAATAATTGAGAATATAAATATAATCAGATTAGTTAGGCATTTGACTTGGGTCCATCCAAAAAATTTCTCGGATATGTCCATCCAGATCTTCAAAATCACGTCCATACATAAATCCATGATCATAGGCGGGACGAAACTCATTTGCACCTGCATCCAATGCTTTTTGTACAAAAGCATCTACTTCTTCTCTTGAAGATTGCTGTAAAGCATTCATTACTTCAGAAGTTTTCTTGGTATCAGATACTTCTTTGTGAGGCATAAAGCTTTTGAAATAAGCATTGGTTAATATCATCAAATGAATAGTATCATCAAAAGCAAAACCACTTGCATTATCATCTGAAAATTGTGGATTTTTCGTAAAGCCAATCTCTTCGTAAAAAGCAGTAGCTTTAGGAAGATCTTGAGTTGGAAGATTTATGAATATTTTAGTTTGCATGGTAAATGAAGTGTTAAATGTAAAATATGATTATTATTTATTAGATTTAGGATCTTTTTTGAGCCATGGAGTTATTTTTACCCTCACCCAGCCTCTCCCAAAAGGAGAGGAGATGTAGTGCGTGGGGTTTTCCCCAAAAAGAGGAGGAGCAGTGTGCGTTGGCCATGCGTTCAACTCTATTTCTCTAAAAGGAGAGGGAGCAGAAAACACGGTTTTTAATGTTTGCTATCAGAAAAATTCTTCTGATATAATCTTTCCATCTTTTACATGGAAAAGAGCTAATTCATCAATTTCTATTCTTCCATAACCTTTGAGTCTTGCATCCATACCCATCGTGCAGGCAAAATAATTTCCTGCAATAATAGGTTTCCCACAGAAAGCACTATAGGTTTCTTCTATCAGATCACTAAAATATTTCCCTTTTTCTTTGATCGCTCCTATACCCAATACTCTTTTGGGAAGAAGCTTGTCATCTGGCTCTATCGATATACAATCATCTGCATAGAGTTCATCATAAATTTTATCCAATTGACCATTGGAAGTAAGCTCATAATAACGTTCTGCTACTTCTTTCGTACTCAGTGCGTTCATAGAGTAAAAGTGGAAAAAATAAAATTATAATCTGAAACTATTTAAGCTGTAAGATCAGCAATAACAATCTTTTTCATTTTTAGCATTTGTTCCATAGCATATTGGGCCTTAGTACGATCTGGGTTTCCCATAGCGGTCATCAATTGTACGGGTACTACTTGCCAGGAGACACCGTATTTGTCTTTGAGCCAAGCACATTCTCCTTCCTGTCCACCATCTGCGGTAAAAGCATTTCGATAATAGTCTACTTCTTCCTGTCCATCGCAACTTATTACAAAAGACACAGCTTCAGAAAATTTGTGAGTTGGTCCTCCATTGAGTGCTGCAAATTCCAGCCCATCAAGCTGAAAAGCAGTTACTACAGGATTTACACTCAGTATCTTCGAGTTTTTAAATATCCCTACATAATAGTTTGCAGCTTCTTCAGCATTATTATCAAACCACAAGAATGGAGTAATTTTTTGAGTGCTAATTGCCATAATTTATTAATACAACAGTTTAAATAGAGAAAATAACCTAAGAGTTAGCACGCACTATACAGATTACATCCTTTCCTTGGTAATCTTCTACACAATATCCTTCGGGATCTATATCAAGATGGATTACTTCTTCATTCATAAGTACTTAATCATAATTTAAATTATCGGAATTTGATAGGAGTATTCGTTTGTTCTAGTAATTGATCTACTGCTACAAAGTTAAATCCTCTATTTTGAAGACCAGTAATAATGCTTTCTAGTACAGCTAATGATTGATTATCTTCTCCGTACATCGCATGAATGAGAATAATACTACCAGAGTGAGTATTTGTCAGTGTATAGTTTAAAATATCTCCAGAAGTTTTCACATAGGTCTCAGGTTCTACATCAAAGAAAATATTTGGTTTGTGCAAGGATCTCAATACATAGGGAGTTATGAATAGTCTTTTCCCATAGGGAGTTCTAAAATAGATTTCTCCACTACCATATCCTGCTCCACGAATAAGATCATCAGTTTTTTGTATTTCCTCACGTACCCAGGAAGGAGATTTGAGTAGCATTCTTTGATGGCTATAAGAATGATTTCCTACTTGATGACCATCCGTAATTATCTTCTGAAGCTCTCCAGGGTTATTTTCAATCTCTTGTCCAATCACAAAAAATGTACCTTGAATATTATGATTTTTCAGAATATCCAAAATCTTTTGAGTATTTCCACTTGTCGGTCCATCATCAAAAGTGAGAGCTACAATGTTTTTATCAGTTTTAATATTATTGATCAAACCTCCAAAGAACTGAAAAGATCTGGATTTGGAAATAGCAAATAAACCGAAAGCAAGAGCGAAGAGAAGCACAATCACAATCAGTAACCCAAGGAGTATTTTTTTCATAAGTAAAAAATTTAATAAACAAATATAAATCTATAGTAAATATTTATTCTCAGTAATCCAGTTATCAGATTATAAATTATTTTGCTTCAACAGCTTTCCCAGAGATTAATTTATGCCACATGAAATAGGATACCATAAGCACTACAAGTGTAACAAGTGGCATAGCAATTTCTGCTAGGGTATCACCGAGTTGTACGTGTGCCCAAAATGCTCCAATATAGACGAAAGCAAGTCCTGCATACGCCCATTCTTTTAGACGATTTCGAGGTTTTGGTAACAAGAGGATTGCCAAAATAGCAAGCGGAGCTCCATATCCCACCACTTGTTGCAATCGAACAGCATTAGTAAGACCTACATGATTCATCCCTTCAATAGCCAATTCACTGTCCATATAGAAAAACCCTGGTAAAGTGAATCCAGCAATTAAAAGTGTAGCAATCCAGTAGATAATCTTTGTAGCTTTTGCGCCCATAACAACATAATATAAAAAATAAAAATAGTCTGAATGAGAAGATCCAAAATCATGGAACTCGTATCAAATATCGTATGATATAGTAATTGGGTTTTTTATTGCAAGCTTAATTGCGCGTACTAAAAACTACATAAAACCTTCTGGTATCGTTTTTTGAATAGATTTTCTCAATTTGAGATAAGCCTCCTTTTGATGAAGAGGAATAGCATTTAAATATTCTGAAATAGTCGAGACGAGTGTATTCATAGGGAAAATTACAAGAATTAAGATTTAGAAGGAAAATCCACACTATTACCAAACATATGAGCTGCTTTACCTTCTAGATTTTCATTGAGATAGATTACTTTTACATTTCCATCATGTCCTACTTTCTCTAAAGTCTCCAATCTTGAAGAAGTAATCAAGAAATCAAGAATTGCTTTGGCATTGAGAGTAGCATCAATTTCTTTCATCTCCATCACTGATTCTTTAAATCCTTTTGCGAGAGCCTGTCTTTGTAAAGCCATACCTTCACCAATAAGTTTTTTCACTTCTTTATCTGCTTCCGCATTGAGGATTTGTGCAGCCTTACGACCTTCTGCTTCTCTTACGAGTGCTTGCTTTCTTTTTTCTTGAGTAATAATCTGATTCATGGATTCCATAACTCCTGCTTCAAGAGCAATATCTGTCACCTGAACGCTATC
>CAYVXG010000002.1:0-14177 GCA_964455295.1 uncultured Candidatus Peribacteria bacterium | reverse complement strand
CATACTGTCCCAATTTTTCTTTGAGGGCTTCTCTTACTTCATTACCAATTTCTTCTCTTTTTCAGAATATTTCCTCATGTTCAAATGTGAATATCTTAGCTCTGAGTTGTTCTTCTACCGTAGCTTGTACAATTCTCACAGGATCATCAATCGCAAATTTACTATCCAAAATAGACTGTTCATCTTGTTTCACTCTATAGACTACATTGATACCTACTGCAGTTTTTACATTATCCAAGGTAAGTCCGTCTACACTTACTGCAAGATTCTTATCATACAAGGATTGTCTTACCGTTCCTTCCAAAATCGGAATAATCAAATGCCAACCTTGTCTTCTTACTCTTACAGGTTTTCCTAATCTCACTACGATGTTTGCTTGATTTGGTGGCACTACTCTAAATCCTAAAATGAGAATAAGAAAAATGAAAAAGAATATTCCTATTCCAGAAAATCGTGAAAATATTTCATACATAGCAGTACAGATAAAGGATAAATACAATACAAAAGATAATTGTTTAGAAGTTTTTTTCAAATACTACTACTTTACAATAGTATAATAAACTTTTTTTTAATTTTACTTTCAGTTCCTAAGTATTTTTAAATAAAAAAAACGCCCCTAAAGGCGTCTTTTCAATGAATAATTTTCCAAAGAAAATTAGAATTGATCGTGACCATTATTATCACCACCATTGAATTGATTGAATGATTGTCTAACTGGTGGATTAGGATTTTTCTCTACCATAGAAATGTTAACAGCTTCGAGTCCTTTTCTTCCTTCTTGAGTAGTAAATTCAACAACATCTCCTTCATCGATTCTCAACCCATCAAGAGCTGTAATGTGAACAAAGATATCATTACCTTCACCTTCAGGAGCGATGAATCCATAACCTTTACTTAAGTTAAACCATTTTACTGTACCTTGCATAAACAAAAAATATTACTAATAAATATAGAAATATCTTAACCTATAACACCTCTTGCTATGCTTAATATATTTTAGAAATATATTCTTCATATTTGGGATTTATTATATTCAGATATTCGACGACATAGTAATTATATCACAATCTATGTCAAGCATATATTATGGACAAAATATAAGCAGATTGTTTAAATATTTACATTCTAGGAATAATAAATCTTTTATTGTAGTAGGTAATGTGTTTGAGGTAGCCTCCAAATCGCATAATATCTTCTGTACTAATAGAATGTGGAACTGCTCCTTCCTTACTCAAGAAAATCCATCGACAGTCTGTACCTACCTCCAAGAAGTACTGATTATCATCAATTCTCACCCAAAGTGTGATTAAATCTTTATACTGTTCATACAAATCAAAAATTATCTTAGAACATTGGTCGCTTTCATCGTCTGTGAGGCAGAGCACTTCTTTACAATAAAGATTTACCAAGCGGAATATCTGTAAATCAATTTTTTTCTCTTGCTGTTTCTCCAAGCACATATGAATAAGGAATAAGATTCCTACTAAAGTATCTCTAAGTGATGCTAGAAGCGTATAAATCACAGTATCTACATAGTGTTCATGAAGATCTAAATCTTTCAGCTTTTTCATACATTCCTGCATAATCTGAAAATCAAAAGAATAGAGATTTTCTTTTATATTTCTCATATCAGAATCTGTCAGATTATTTTTTATCTTATCCATGAGACTCTTATCATTGGTAAGATCTAGTAAGGGATTGTAAATAGCTTCAATGAGAGGTTCACGTTTCATTTTTACCCATTGACCAATCTTTTTAGCATGGAGTTTCTGAAAGATCTCAATAATAGATTCTTGCTGGATAGAGAGTTTGATATCTTTGGAAAGTATATCTTGAAATAAAATTGCTAAGGCATTTTCAGTTAATAACTTCAATACAATCAGATTATTATAAATCTCTTTAATATCTGCTACAAAAGGCAGTACGAAACTTGCTTTACCTGATCTTACCCCATCAAAGATAGTCCTGTAAAAGAAAGCCAATTTACTATATTGGTAAAGTTTTTCGGTGTAATAATTTACAGAAGGTCTTTGTAAGGCATGCATATCAGGGATAAGGCTCGTGATCAATGGACGTCTAAATAATCTCATATACATAGTATCCCCTCTTCAAGCCCACAATGAACCCATCAAACCTACATAAAAATTGAGTACCCTATCCATCAACATTCCTTCTTTTTTGAAACCTTCTGGCAACATTTCCATCCCCATTCCATCAGAAATACTCGAAAGGAAATTTTCTACATTGGATTCTGTCTCAGGGTCATTCTTGCGGAATTTATGAGTAATCATCTTTTTGAGGGAAGGGAAAAATTGTGCCTTCCAAAGCTTATGATCAAGAATAAATTCTATCCAATTCTCAAGTTCTTCATCTGATTGGAGGAAAGAATGGATAAATTCATCCATTTTGTGAGTTGGATACACATGAGGAATGACATATTCACTAATCCAGAATACATCTTCTCGATTGTAGAGGAGTTTAATCAAGATTTCAGCAGGCATCAAAGCATCCAAGATCTTATCCTCCATCGGGGATAATTCTGTGCTCGAGATATATTGGTCGATATTGGCTTGCATCTTAGCAAAATCAGCCTTATTTTTACCTTTTTTCAGCTCGTCCATAAACATCCAATCCATAAAATCTCTCGAACTCACCTGACTATCATCGAGGTAATTATTGAGTTTTTGATAGATATAATATAATCAGAAGAAAATATCCGTGTGGGCAATCAGTTTCTTTTGGAGTTCGTGGAAAGCTTTTTTAGTAACCTTGATATTATATACTCCAAGCAAGAATTGATAGTAATTAAAGAAAACGGTTACAAACCAATTGAATGAGTCTTTAGGATCAAGATGGGCTGGGAAGACTTTCACTCTTGATGAAAATACATAGGCAACGATATTGATACAGATAAGCAAGACCATAAATTGGTCATTCCCCTTTTTACTGCGTTCAAAATCTTTCACAAAGTATTGAGACAAAGATATACTGAGTAAAGCAGCGATATTGGTAGGGTTATAGAGTTTATAACCATTGAGGTTGGCACATACACAGTAAGAAAAGTAGAGTTCTAGATCCTTAGGTTTGATGTTGGGCTCACTCCCAAATCAGATCTTTACTTCTACTGGATCTCCCCCAATATCAAAAAGATTGAACTTAGGATTTTCCACCATTCTTTTGGTAATTACCGTGAAAAAGTGTTTAGCATTCACCAAACCCAAAAACATACTTGCAGGGCCAAGAGATCCCCCAAAATTTTCTGGAAATAAAGATAGCAATAAGCGTTTGAATAAAGACATGAATAAGTTGTAGTGATTTGTATTTAAAATTCAAATTTCATATTTATAGCTCAAACAACTAGAAGCCACTCTGCAATTCCACCATTTTATAATAAGATCAACCCAGTTTCACTAGTTCTTGATGAGTTCATCTTTCTAGTATCTTACCATGTTCTATATAGATAATTTCATCTGCATTTTTTACAGTCTGTAGTCTATGCGCTACTATGATTACAGTTTTGCCTGCAAAAAGATTATTCATTGCTATGGTAACTTGTTCTTCATTATAACTATCAAGTGCTGAAGTTGGCTCGTCAAGAAGTATAATAGTAGGATCTTTTAGCATGATCTTGGCTATAGCGAGTCTTTGCTTCTGTCCTCCAGACAGCTTGATACCTCTTTCTCCTACTTCCGTATCATATACATCTTTTAGATCATATACCCAATCACACTGAGCGAGACGGACGCTTTTTTCTATCTTATCTTTGGTATCTTGATCGAGTTCTCCCCATTTTATACCTATTTTATAATTTGTAGTAAGACCATACAATAGATTTTCCAATACCGTAGCATCAAATACCGATGGCTCTTGTGTAAGATATCAGATATGCTGATAATATGATTTCAAACTAATATGTTGATTTGATCAATCATGATTTGGGAGTTGTTGTCAGTCTATGTTTATGACTCATTGAGTTGGACTGAGATATCACGAGATCAATTTCACAAGTGTAGTTTTACCTCATCCACTTGGTCATACAAGAGCGATCTTATTTCATCACTTTATGCGCAAGTCAAAATCCTCAAAGATCATCTTATTCTGTTTATCATCATTATTTTCTTCTTGATCTTCATCTTCATTTTTATCAGTATCTTTTTTCTTATCATCTTTTTCTTGATATGAAAATGATAGGTTTTGTATACTTACATCACCGTCTTTACCAATAAATTTATCCCCATTGTCATATCATACTATATTTGGTGCATCATCAAATGTATCCCATAATTTCTCTACATCTATCCAAGCATCAGGCCATAACTCAAATTGTCTTATGAGATTGTAGATATGATTTTTTATGGTACTCAGTGCACTCCATATGCCTACAAAAGCTCATATCGTTATATCTCACTTTGTGATCATATAAGTAGCAGCAAGGATAAATATGGCAATTATTATGTCTACTACAAATCGTGGTGTTCAGTAAGTCCAAAACTGTCGATTATTTATCTTTTTTCTTACTTCTTTATTTCTATATTCTAGCTTTTCTAGCTCATCTAGCTCGTTTTGAGTTTTATTATTTTGTAGTATCTCAAATTTTGTCATAAAGATCTTGTTTGATTGTCTTGATCTCGCTATCCTTATATCTTTCTGTTCTTTTCTGTACTTTTTAGTTTTTTTTACCAAAAACATTAGTATTGGTGCCATTATTACTATGATCATCATTGACAGCCACATATATTTTATATCTATAGTTGATATAAATATCATAGATCACATTGTAGATATGATTACTTTAACCCGGTCTTGTGTTATATTTCTAAGTAAGTCTATCCAAGATCATGCACCACTTGCTGTGATTTGTATCAGTTTACCGGTTCATATAAGTTCACCATGGTTGTTATCCATTACAAAAAACTTGCTTAGATATTTTTTATAAATATCTTTCATAGTTTCCTGAGTAAATAACATACTTGTATTTCTCGTACAGTAGTCAATGGCAAAAAAAATTACCATAAATCCTCCATACATCAGTCCAAATCTCCATACTTCTTGACTAAATATACCTGTATCCTGTGAGTTGGTGAGTAGATTTACTATATTGCTATATATCCAAGGATACATAAATCACCAAGTACCATCTATAGCTCATGTTATTGCTACTATGATTCCATACTTCTTATACCATCTAAGTGGTTCTAGAAATCTTTTAATTTTTTCCATCATGAGCCAAATTTGAAAAACTAAAATATTTCTTCTCTATTCTGATTAGATATCCATCACCTTCCATTCACCTTCTTTGAGGTCTGAAAGCTTATATTTACCGAAGGCAGTTCTATGAAGAGCAAATACTTTTTTTCCACAGGCTTTGAGTAATCTTCTGATATGTCTTTTATGTCCTTCTACGAGTTTGATAACTAAACTTACATATCCTTTTCTTTGTTCTTGTTCTACGGATTCAAACTTGAGGAAGTCGTGACCCATTTCTGGAGTTTGACCCGCTACAGCTACTTGTCCTTGCTCATCCACAATCATTCCTGTGATACACTGCTCTACTTGTTCTTCATCAAGTAAGCTATCAATTCTCACCAGGTAAGTTTTTACAATCCCTGCACTTGGGTGACCAAGTTCATGTACCAATTTTTTATCATTGGCTAAGAGCAATAATCCAGAACTATCTTTATCAAGTCTTCCTATATATTGATATTCTCTCATTCCTGGCGGTAAACGATTATAGATGGTGGTATTGTGAGGATCATCATTACTGACTACAATTCCTACAGGTTTATGGTATAATATGAGCTGAGAATCAATTACTGGGAAAGTTTCAATTTTTTTTTCTTCCCTCCCATGAGGAAATTCTACTGAAAGCATATCTCCAATATTGAGTTCAGTTTGATAATTTTCAGGTTCTGCATTATTGAGAAGAACCTTTCCTGATTGTAGAAGTTGCACTGCTTTTCTTCTTGCAAGCTTGTATTCAATCTGGAGATAGGAAAGTAATTTCATGATGAAAAAATAAGCGGATAATTCAGATTATTTAATTTATTTTGAGCTAATAAGGTGTTCTATGAGATCACCTACGTAATATGCTACCAATGCTGCTAGTAGACCAAGTGAAAGTGTCTGAAGGATAGTTTTAAACAAAGGAAGTCCAGTTATCCATGATTTTATCCAACCGATTGTAGTCAATCCAATTGCTGTAAATACTACCGATATCCAGAATTGATCTCCAGATAATCAGAAGATATATGGAATTAAGGGTATAAATCCTACTACCACGAAGGCTACATAGGTCATAAGAGCTCCGTGAAGTGGAACTTTATCAGTGTTTGATTGACCAAGTGCTTTTTCTGAGGAACTACTGAGATAATCACCAATAGACATACTAAATCCATCAGCAAGTAAATTTGCTAATCCCAGGATAATCACAATATGAGGACTGAGAGCTGCACCCGCCGATCATGCTACTACTGCAAAGGTAGTAATCACTCCATCGATCCCACCATATACAAACTCAGGGAGATATTTTTTTATATTCTTCATGGCTGATATTTCAGGATAAAGGTTGAAAAAGAAAGGAATTACATATTTGCAAAACCTTTCTTTTCTAAAACTATAATAAATTGAAATTAGTAGATATATCCAATAAATGCTGATCTTGGGAAGCAGTCTTCTGAAACTACTCCTCGTCCTCTCACATTTGCATTATTCATACATACTTGTTTATCTGACACTGAAGTTACGATTCCTACGTGACCATAGTAACCATAAGTTGTACCCATAACTCCTACTGACCCTACAGTCGGTGTTTTACCTACATCAAGTCCAGCTTTGGATGCTTGTGCGTACCATGTTTTAGCATGTCCTCCGCCTTCTGCTCTAATTGCTTTTCCAATTTCTGGTTTTTTCTTCGCAACATAAGCAGTACAGTTTCCAGCAGCAAATCCAAATGTTGATGAAGTTTCAGTTTTTGAATAGTATGCTTTACCTACGTTTTTTACACTTTTAGCAATTTCTGTCGTCTTAGCAGTAGAAACTACTGTTTTTGGAGTAGTTTTGGTAACTACTGTTTTTGTATCTGGTTTTGATGGATTTGTAGTAGTAGTAACTGTTGTTGTTTGTTCTACCACTTCTTCTTTGATAAATCCTAGTCTTATTCCCTCTTCTACTGTAAGAGGAATAAATATATCATATCCGTTTTTAATAATATCTAAGTTACTTGTATAGTCATTGAGTTCTCTTAAGTCATTTACATCCATAAAGTGCTTGTTTGCAAATTGCTCTACTGTCATATTTCCTGCAGTATTTTGGATAACAAATCCTTCTACTGGAGTAATAACAAGTTTTGTACCTGGTTTGAGAATATCTGAATCAAGGTGATTAACGAGTTTCAAGTTTTTTGTAGTAATACCGAATTGGCTTGCTACTGAACTTGGAGTATCTCCTTTTCTTGCAGTATAAGTAATTTTACGTATTCATAAAGCATCAGACTCATCTACAACTACATCTTCCAGATCAATAACCATACTATCATTATTTTTGATAATCTGATCTTCAAGACCTGATCAAGCACCGAGTACTACATTATCATATGCTTGAAAATTATCAGCATAGATCATAGCGTAGCTAAAAATAAGAAGAGTCAAAACAGTAAATCATGTTTTAAACATTCCTACAACGTTTCCTTTGGCAAAGCTTCCAGTAGCCTGATAAAGACTACCTAATTTATCTTGTACTTTGGGAGCAAATTGGGATAAGAATTTTGTTCCTTTTATTCCAAAGATACTCAGTGTTCTTAATAGTGTTCTTTTAAATTTTCTCTTAGGCGAATAAATTTGTTTACTGTAATACATCCACAGGGGAAAATGATAAATAGCCAACCAGACATTGATATATCATTACGCTACTCATACCAAGTACTATGATGGCGGAGAGGGAGGGATTCGAACCCACGGAGACTTGCGCCTCGTCTGTTTTCAAGACAGATACAATCAACCACTCTGCCACCTCTCCTTAAATTTCCTTGTTAATCAGGGAATTCTTTACAAATTTTGATAACTATAACTAAGTAATTTTCTTCATCCTGAATTCAAGTTTTTATAATTTAGCTTCAAATCTGAACACTAAATTTACAAAGTAATAGTAAATATTATTACTATGTCAATATAATATATTGACAAAATTAAATATAATCAGAATATATAATATACTCTCTTCACTCTATTCAATTCGATAGGTATACCACTTACTTGTTTCCAACATTTTACATAAAGCTACAACATCATCATAAGAAACTGCATTATATTCTTCCATTATTTCTTCTAAAGTTTTGATTTCTTTTTTCATCATATATCTATATCCTACCCATTCTGCAGTAGCATCAGAGGTTTCCACACCCATCTGTAAAGATCCCAAGTAATTATTTTTTGATAATTCAAAATCTTCCTGACTAATCATACCTTCAGAGACTTGTCTCAAAATTTTTTCAATAGCTTCTCTACCAAATTCTAGTTGATTTTTATCCAGTCCAGCACTAATTGAAAACGTTCCAAATTCTGGATTACTACTATGACTCGCTCCTACATAATAACACAAACCCAGTTTTTCTCTGATTTCCATCCACAACTTTGAAGAAGTATTTCCTCCTAAAATATTTGCCAACAATTTTGCGGCTGCTAATTGTTTTTCATTCTTATAAGAAAATCCATCCGCAAACATTACGAGATGAGATTGATTTACCCCTTGCACAAATTTGGAGCTATGCTCTGCAGGTTTGTAAGCAAGATAGGGACTTTTTTGAAGGCTTGTTTTTTCTGCTAAATCAGAAAAATATTCTTCTATCTTATCAAGGATTTCTTGTTTATTTTCTATTTTTCCTGCTATGACAATAATAATATTATCTTTGGTATAGAGTGCATTTTTGTGGGTTATCAAACTTTCTTGAGTTACACTTTGGATAGTTTCCTCAGTTCCGATGATAGGCCATCCATAAGCATTATCTCCACGAAGCCATTGTTTTGCATGCATAAGCATTTGATGTCTTGGTTGATCCTTATACATTTGGAGTTCTTGAAGTATGACTCCCGTTTCTTTTTTGATTTCTTTTTCAGGGAAAGTGGCGTTACAGATCATATCACTCAATACATCCAATCCAATATTTCGATACTCTGGAGCAGATTTTACATAATAAGAAGCAATATAGTCTGAAGTATAAGCGTTGTGCTCCGCACCAATAGCATCAAGTGTTTTCGCAATACTCTCCATATCTGGATATCTTTTACCTCATTTAAAAAACATATGTTCCAGAAAATGACTGAGACCATTAGTTTGTTTATTTTCATATACACTTCCTGCATGGCAAAATATTTGACAGGTCACAGTCGTACTTGAGGGCATAGGGATAAGGATAGTCGTAATTCCAGCAATCGTATGTTTTGAATATTCCATTATCTAGTATGAGCTATAAAAATTAGATGTTAGTAAGTACTTCTGCTTCTCCTTTCTTCTTCTTTTTAGAGAATAAAGCTTTGATTTTGATTGGTAATATTTGTCTGTATTGTCGAGAAAATTGCAATACTCCAAATAAGGTAGAAGTCAGGATATAAAATCCTACTCCAGCTTTTGTACTGTACACAAAGGATCCCATCATAAACACCATAACGATGTTCATAATTGGCATCATCTTAGTCATATCAGGCATTTCTTGACCATTTGGCATCTTTTGAGCTGCAGCTTTTGGTTGTACCCAAGAAGTCATGGTAGTTTGTACAAAAATCAAAAGTCCACAAATAACTGCAAGTAATATATTGTTTGGTTGAAGTAAATCTATTCCGAAGAAGACATGCTGAATTTGTGAAACATCAAGATATTGAGCCCCTCGGTCTGTAAGGAAACTATACACATGAGTAGTAGGAAGTGTTTTATCAGCCAATCCTTGAATAACTCTCATCAAAGAAATGAACACTGGAATTTGTAATAACAATCCTAAACAACCCTTCAAAGGTCCTGCTCCTTGAGTTTTTAATAATTTCATCGTCTCTTTAGCAAGCTTATCCTGATCATCTTTATATTTCTCTTGAAGTTCTTGCATCTTAGGACCAATATCCGTCATATGTTTACCCATGGTGTTTGCAGAAGCAGTGGTAGAGAACAAGATAGCTCTTACCGCCAAGGTGAGTAAAATAATTGATCGACCAAGATTTCCAGCAGTAAGTGCCAAGAATAAAACCAAAATATTTACGATAGGACGAGTAATAAGTTCATGAAATATCAGCGTAAATCGATTCATAATTACAATTAAATAAGATAATAAAGTGTTTAATGATTTGTCTTTATAACAATGAAACTTGTATTTGCAATAAGTTTCACTATGTATTGAGTAATACTATCAATTGTTTGAGTCCTTCATCTGAGAGCTGAATATTCATACCTCAGATTGAAAGCTTATTCTCACCTGGAGAAGATATAATAAGTTGTTGTAATTTCTTAATAATCTGAATATCATTGGGAAGTTCGTAGCTTGGAATAGATGGACTTTGTTTTAACTCTTCTCATTGTTTCTCATGGATAATATTAGTATCTTCCTCATTATTTTGAGTGCTATGCTCCTGGTGGCTTGGATCTTCAAAGGAATCAGAAAAATCATCGGATATATCATTTTGGCTATTATTGCCTATCGACTCTACACTCGCTTCTTCTAAGGGATCCTGTGAATCCAAAGTGATGTCAGTTCCATTGAGTTCTTCCATAAGCTGCAGATCTTGTTCAGTCGGTGAATTGGAATCATTGACCTCTAATCACAATTCTTCCGTTTCTTCTCCCGTTAAAGGTATAGCCGTATCCTGAAGAGAAGTAAGTCCCAGTCTTCTTCTTTTTACAAGAAACATTGTTTCCTCAGGATCGTATTTTCCAGTACCCGAAGCAATTTTAACTAATTTATCACGATCCACTTTGATGATTTTTTTTCGTCTCGGCGATCCTTTCCCCCTATATCAGCTTATAATTAATAAATCAAATTCTGAAATATTCAAAGGATCTTTCACAAAGAATTCAATATTTTCACTAAAATCTTCAATCTTAATGAAGAATCACTTTTTTCTTGCTCTCGTCACTTTCACCACCAAACCAACAATGGTAAATGCTCCAAAATCTTTTTGTTCCTTATCATAATTCCAATTCTTGAATTGAGAAATCATACTATATCCCCTAGCTTTTACCCAAGGATAGAGTCCATCAAGTGGATGGAAAGATACGAAAGTTTTGAATACATCATATTCAAGCTTGATCTTACTCATAGCGTCCAAAGGATGTTTTACCTTGAGATCCAAAGTTTGTTCACCAAATCCTCCTCCAAATAAACCTCCATCAGAGATTTGATTGCTTGATTTTGTTCGTTCCAAAAGGTATTCCAAATTCTCAAGCAAGGCTCCACGATCCATGAAATTATCTAAGGCTCCTGACTTTATAAGTCCTTCCAATGATTTTTTGTTGATCACGGACTGACATCTTTTGAGGAAATCAGCTAAATCTTTATAATTTCCATTTGCCTGTCTCTCTTTCTGTAAAGTTTCACTCACTTCGCTTCCCACTCCTTTGATACATAAAAATCATAATCTGATCGTATCGTTTATAGCGGCAACGTGACTATAAGATTCGTTGACATCGGGACCTGCAATCTTAAGTCCTTGGAATTTTATTTCATTAATAAATTTACTCAATTCATCCGTATTTGTTTCATTTGCGCGTAATAAAGCCGCATGAAACTCAATAGGATAGTAGGTTTTGAGATAGGCAGTCTGCATCGCCACCATCGAATAAGCTACCGAATGGGATTTATTGAATGAATACAAGGCAGCCGGTTCGATCATTTTTTCAAATACCCATTTTGCAGTTTCTTGTTTATAATCTCTATAGGTTTGGGCTTTATCGATAAATTCTTGTTTCATTTTTCTTACCAAATCTACCAACTTTTTACCAATACCTCTTCTCAATTCATCTGCTTGTGCAAAGCTAAATCCTGCCACGCGCTGAGACATAAACATCAATTGTTCTTGGAAAACCGCTACTCCATAGGTATTTCCGAGAATTGGTTTGAGATCTTCTTCCAGTTTTCTTTTTTCATCCTCCGCCACTTCTTCTCCATACTGTTGACGAATAACCTGATACAATTCTGGATACATATAATCTATAGATTCTTCTCACTGTTTACGGTGAATAAACGATGGAATAAACTCAATCGGTCATGGGCGGTACAAAGCACTCATAGAGACAATATCATCAAATCTATCTGGTTTTAAGAGGATGAGAAATCTTCTCATCCCCTCAGATTCAAACTGGAATATACCACTCGTATTTCCTTTTTGAAAAATAGTTTCATACACCAGAATATCATCCAATGGTGGTTCAAAACTACTGGTTTCCAAATATTTTTGAAATATTGCAGGAAGTTTTTCCCCACTTACCTCATGCCTTTTTTCAATGATTTTGATTGTATTTTTAATGATAGACAAATTTGCTAATCCCAAAAAGTCCATTTTAATTACTCCGATATTATCTTCGATTTTGGAGTTATTATAGTCATACTGAGTAATATTCCATTCTTTGGGAGAATAGACAGTGTTTGGTGGTAACTGCTGAGGAAGATATTGAGTAAGATCTTGAGGTCAGATAATTACTCCACAAGCGTGCACACCTGTTTGACGAAAAGTTCCTATCAAATTTTCAGTAATATCTACTATTTGTTTAATATGATCATCTCCATCCAAAGTCGTTCTCAGTTCATCAATTTCTGCCCAACAACTTTGGAAATTTACTGTCCTATCATCATTGAGAATAGTAAACTGAGAAGAAATCCTATTACTAATATCAAAAGGTAGTCCAAAAGCTCTTGCTACATCCTTGAAGGCTGCCTTAGCAGACATATTCATAAAGGTACCAATTTTAGCCACTTTCTCATGCCCATAGTGTTCTCTCACATATTCATATACCAATTCTCTTTGCTCATCATCAAAGTCCGTATCAATATCAGGCATACTCACTCTGGCAGGATTCAAAAATCTTTCAAACAGAAGCCCAAAAGGCATAGGATTCACATCCGTAATACCAATCAACCATGCAGTAAGTGATCCAGCTGCCGATCATCTTCCTGGTCCTACTGGAATACCATGGTGTTTGGCTCGATTAATAAAATCCGCGACCACTAAGAGATAGGAATTGAAACCCATTTCTTTGATTACTTTGAGTTCATATTCATTTCTGTGAATATAATCAGCAAGTGTAAAAACTTCTTCTGTCAGATTACTTCCTGAAGCGAGAATTTTCTCTTCGCTCTTGGCTATTATTCATTTTTTATACTCTGAATAAGTTTCCAGAGTAAGAACTTTGAGTTCCTCTGGATCAATTTCATTGAGTTTTTTATGTAATACTCCTTGGTCTGTAATTGCACATAATTGAGAAATCTCTTCACTCGTCCAACCAAGATTGAATTTTTGAGAAAGTCATTCATAACTACGATATCTAATTTCAAACTCCAATATATCCATATACTCACATATTCAAGAAACAAAAAGTGATCTACTAATTAGTAGTTATTTTATTCTAAAGATAAAGTCTGAATTCATAATAAGCTGAAATAAAAATTCTTACAATACATCATAAACATAGCACAAGAGCTGTCTTGACGCAGTAATTGAAGTATCCAGTTGTTTGATACTTCCTGAGGCAGCATTTCTTGGATTCGCAAAAAGCGCTTCACCATTAGCCGCTCTTTCTTGATTAAGCTTTTCAAAAACAGATTTTGGCATTACAATTTCTCCTCTCAAATGTAATTCTTCTTGATAAGGAATCTGTTTAGGAACGGAATTGATAGTCATTACATTTGCAGTAATATCATCCCCCATTATACCATCTCCTCTGGTGATAGCTTGTACAAACTTTCATTGTTTGTAGATCAATTCTACACTAATACCATCATATTTTGGTTCCAAAGAAAATGAGAGAGAAGTTTCTTTTGTTATTTTTTGCAAAGTTCTCTCTATACTCTCGTACCAATCCCTGATATCTTCAGCATTGTAGGTATTTTCCAAAGATAATAAGGGTTTTTGGTGAACAGCTTTTTGAAATTCTTTTTGTTTGGTAGATTGGCCACTAAACCTTATATGCCATATAAGTATTCATTT
>CAYVXG010000001.1:69103-78518 GCA_964455295.1 uncultured Candidatus Peribacteria bacterium | reverse complement strand
GTTGAAGTTTGAAGCTAATATGCTATATATTCTCTATGTCGTTTTTAAATCAACTTTACAAATTTCTATTTCTTCCTCCCAGAAGAATCATTCGTAGAAGAAGAGTGATAAGAAGGAATACTATTGTAGCTCCAAGAATTACTTCGGATAAAATCCTCCTCCATGGGGAGTTTTGGACTCTTGATAAAAGTACTAAACATCCTAAAAAACCAATCTTGGATTATGAGAATAAAATAATCAGAACCAGCACGAATCTCCTGCAACGTGATACCCAACTCAAGTGGTACAAAACCTATGCCAAACAATTTCTCACAGCAAGAACCCTCCAACTCCAACAAGAAAAAAATGCTTTACCCTTGAATAAAATCATCATCAGAGATACCAAAACTAGACGATGAACCTGTTCTACTCACAAGAACATTGGTCTCAATCGAAGATTGGTAAAAATGCCACCCTTTCCGATGGATTATGTTATCTGTCATGAACTTTCTCATCTTGAACATATGAATCATTCTGCAAAATTTCGAGCAGTGGTAGACCGTATGATCGATAATAAAAAAGAAGCTATTCACTGGCTTAAAGTGAACGGAAGAAGTCTCTATTAATTTTCTCATATTTGAGTTTTAAGGCTCGAAGCTATTGACAATACAGTTATTTTGTTTATTCCTACTCTATCTGAGATTTCTCAGCGAGTTCATTAATGTAAAATAAATCAAACCAACCGGAGATAAGCTGAAAATCCTAAGAGTAAGCATCACATTAAAAATAAAGTATATGAAACAGTATTTAGACGCTGCACAAAAAATTTTATCTTCTGGATATGAAACAGGAGATAGAACTGGAACTGGAACTATTGCCTTGCCTGGTTACGCCTATAAATGCGTACTAGAACAAGATGACAAGGGTGTAATTCATAATTTTCCCTTATTAACTACAAAAGAAGTCTTCTTGAGAGGAACATTTGAAGAACTTATGTGGAAGCTCAGAGGAGAAACCAATATCCAATCCTTAGTTAAAAAGGATGTGAATATTTGGAATGAATGGCCATTTAAAGCTTGGCTTACAAAAACCGGACAATTGAGCTCTACGCCTCAGTACATAGATGAGAAAAAGTCTGCCGTAAGTGATGAATGGAAATCAAAATTGATGGAATTTGTAAATCTTATCAAAACTGATGATGGTTTTGCAGAAGAATTTGGAGATCTGGGAGAAAGCTATGGACACAATTTCCGTAAATTTGGTCGTGTAGTTCATAAAGGAGAAGTGGTGCGAGAAGGTTATGATCAGCTATTGGAAACAATCGACAAAATCCGTAATAAACCGGAAGATAGGAGAAATATTATTTCTCTTTGGGATCCTTATGCTAATCAGAATTCCTTACTGCCACCATGTCCTTGCTTCTATCAGGTCTTTGCTAATCAACAGGAATACTTACACATGAATTTGTACCAACGTAGTTGTGATGCCTTCCTTGGGGTGCCTTTCAATACTTCTCAGGACTCATTACTTCTTATTTTGTTGGCTAAAGTTACTGTCAGGAAACCTAAGATTTTCAATCACTTCTTTGGTGATATGCATTTCTACAAAAACCATCTGGAACAGATTAAAACTCAATTGGAGCGCGAACCTTATCCATTACCATCTCTGAAAATAAATAGAGAGACGGATAATATATTTGATTTTGAATGGAAAGATATTGAGATTATCAATTATCAACACCATGACAAAATAAAAGCTCCGGTTGCTGTTTGATTTATTTACGTTAAAGAACCTAATAAATCACGTATTAAAAAATCCTTCCTGATTTTACAGGAGGGATTTTTCTTTTTTATGAGGTTTAGATATTTGTGTTATTCAGAGTATGATTAAATTTATATCTTCGTAAATGACCAAGTATCAATATCAAAAGTAGACTTCCTACGACGAGGCTGGTAGTCCGTATCTGATCAGCAAATCCAAAGATTGGAGTTTGACTCATAATTCCTCGTAGAGCCCAGATTCCTACGACTGCAGTAGCGATTCTTTTTTCTTTACTAATCACGAGAGCATTGATAAATCCAGCAATAATAATAAGAATAATCGGAAATACTATATTGGTGCTTGAAAGAATATTGAGCTGGTAGATCGCATAGATAGTAGTCATCAAAAGAGTTGCTATCTGCACCCATCCGATGTATACCAAAAATGAATTTCTCACCAGATTGTAGTGAGGCAGGGTGGTTTGAGTTCTGATACTACGATCAATCATAATGAGACTGAATAATAATACGAGAATTACGATCATACTAAGATGAAGATTTTGATAGTGCCAACAGATGATCCATAATCCGTTCGCCAAACAAGAGATAATATACCAATTGTACGCTTTCTTAGGGAGAGATATTTTGTTGGTCACAAACAAGAAAGTAACTACCAACATCAAAATATAAATTACCGACCAGATCGCAAAGGTGAATCCTGCAGGCGTAATCAAAGTACTTAGCTTATCAGATAATTGCTCTGTCGTTACTCCCGCCAATGGAAGATAAATCGCCAAAAAATTAGCTGCCAACATAAATAAAGTTGCTGCTACCCATCCTAGTTTTTTCATAGCCTCGAAGATTACAATATAAAACTTAGTTTCCTATCTTGGTAATTATTTTTTCTATCTGTGCAATTACATTTTCTTCGCTTCCTTTGTTGCAGATGATAAACAATTCTTGTCCTGTCGATCATTTACACATTTTATATTTGAGACCTGAGATGGTGGGGTAGGAGTAATTAATCTTAAATCAAGCTCTCCCGCTTTGTTCGCGGTAAATACGTCCCGGAACTATTCTTTGTATCTCCTCTATTTTCTCGATTTGTAATAAAAATTCATGAAATTCCTTCATAATGGTGTGTTCAGTTTTGACTTTTGTAAAGGAATTCGCCATCGACTTGAGAGTAACTAAGAGGAGGGGATTGTCAAGGAGGGCGAGGAAAAGATTATTGAAATACTAGATTTTTTATGACAGCAAAACAACAAAAAATTTATAAAAAAAAGAGATAGGCGTTTTTTACGTCTATCTCTCAAAAATTCTAAGTAGTTAAATTAGAAAACTAATTTCTACCAATAATAATCAAATACAGTAAGGTCACAGATAGTAAAGCCTGCCCATGGTTCATTGTAAACAATAGAAGCTTTTAATATAGAACCCGCATCCGTATAACTAGTACTACCATAACACGATATAGAGGCAGCAACATCTGATCCATTTACATTGTCAGTATGCTGTAATCCCACTACATGCGCTAATTCATGTGCCTTTGAAATTTTCTTTGCGGACTGTGTAAGAGGCGTATCGGTATAAGCAGAGTTTATCATTATACGATTACCGAACGCTTCAGCACTACTTGGAAGATTTGTTGTAGCAATATTCGAGCCTCCCCATCCAGTATTGTCTACGAATACATTAACTACTCCTCCAGGGTTAGAATTATCTGCCGCAACCGTCATAACAAAGGTTACATTATAAGGCAGAGCATTCCACTCATTAACTGCGGCAGTTAATGCGTTAATCCATGCTGCAGGTACTTGGTTTGCAACAGGTACTCCTGATGAAGCCGCTTGTTTTACTCGTAGTGTTATAGTTCCTCCAGAATACATATAAGTATGCCTTCGGTGTCTAAAATCTACTCCCTTCTTCTCATCTTCCACTTTGTCTTTCATTAGGTTTTGCACCATAGCTCTAGAGTAAGCGATGTCAGAAGGTTTTCTAAGACTTGCGGGATATACTGAATATTCCAAATCATTATCTTTTGAAGGAATATCATCTCTACGAAGCATGATTTGATAATCTTCGCTAGTTATCATATCCATATCTCTCAAAAACGATAATTCTTTAATAATCTGGTCATCCGTAATCTTAACAGGCTGCGACATATCAAGTGTGATTTCATCCCTAACTACATCTACTTGTTTTTCGCATCCCATGAAGGACATGGTTAGCATGGTTACAAGTAATACCATTAAATATTTTAAATTTTTCAACGTAATTTGTTTTAATTTGACGTTCCCTTTACAGTAGGTAACATTAACTGGCTTTGTTAGTATGCTCTAGGTTATTCTTATCTATCTTTACATTTTATGATAGTATAATCCGGAAACCAACCGTAAAAAAACCTCTTCGTTATTTTGTATATTTGTCTGGAGTATCTAGTACTTTATTAATACCTCAAGGATAAAGACAAAAGACAAAATAATTTCGCAGGAGGTTTATTGTATTTATTAGCGGAAATATATCAAGATATTTTATAGACTATGGTGTTATAGACTTTCCTTCGGCTTTATCTTTCATCATATTTTGTATTCCTAATCTGGTATTAGCTGTATCACACGAAGAACCAAAACAGGTTGGATATGACTGATCGTCCATTCCTGTACCTGTTACAAAAGGTATATTCTCCATACGAAGCATTATTTCATAATCTCATGTGGAAATTATTTTTTCATCTCTCATAAATTCTAATTCTTTTAGAACTTGAGGATCACTAACAACAATAGGTAGAGATAGATCTAACACCGGATAATCTGTCTGTTGCTCTTTAGATTGGCACCCTGTTAAGACTATAAGACTAGATATTATAAGTAAGCTACTTAAAAAGTAAGTTTTTTTTATACTATTAATATATAATAAATAAATTCTGCTTTAGATATTATATATTATATTAGTGTAGTCAATAAAGGAATAAAAAAAATCTTACCATCTTGGTAAAACTTAATATAGTAAGATAGGTCTTACAGGCAGTGATTTTGAATAGGTCTATTATCTTATTATCCTAAAGGATGTAGTAAAAGATTCAAATTTTTAACACCCAACTTATTCTTTCGATATAATAATCTATTGGATTCACTAATTTGTGGAGGTATTCTTTTCCCAAACCATAGAGGTATATGATTATCTGAAATAACTCTTATACACACTCTTTTAAATAACTTAACCAATGGATTCTTATATTTATAAATATATAGATTCGTCTCAATAGAAGCAAAGTAAGATTGTAGCTGTTTAAGATTTAATAAAGGTAGATATAAGGAGTTTAGGTTTTCTTTAGTTTGATAAGGAAGATCAAAATACCACTTAACGTCCTTGTAATTATTCTCATCCAAATATTGTCTAATATGCAAATCAATGGGATGAGTAATTTTTTCGTCCTCTAAAATATCTAGGTTTAAGTTTTTTTTACCAAACTGCCCACATTCACTTAAAGCTTTGCTTATAGCCTCTTCAAGATTATATCCTACTCATAAAGAGGTACTAATCTTCTTACCCTCTTTGCAGATAGCAAGAACCACGGGAATAGGATTATCAAAATGTAAAGCAAATAAGTGAATATCATATTGCTGTAAAGCGAACTTATGAATAAGGATATGAATCTTTTTATCATTGTGTATATGATGTATTCAACTCTTTAATAACCAAGATAATACAAAACAATCTCTTTCCATGGTTTCAAATAATCAGTTTTCTATTGCGTCGGAGTAATCTAGGTGACAAGACATACCGTTAGAATTACCGTATCGTGTACCATACTGATGATAAGGGTAGAATAATATATTTCAGGGTATGGTTCACTGTTTTGCAGATCCAAGACTTCTAACTTTATATAATTCATAATTATCGGTAGAAGTTCCTAAATATAATTTGATAATTTTATCAATCGTAGGGAGAGAGGTAGTAGGATAAGGAGGATCTATAATTCCCGCACTATATCTTTCTAACACTTCAGATACCGATTTTGCTAAAGCAATTTTCTTACTAGAAGAAATCCCACTTCCTACAGTCGTATTTTTTATATCCCTATATTGTTTTTTCTCCACTAGAAGTTGCTGAGTAACAGCAGAAGTAGCTTTATACATACTTCCTTCTTTTTTAGTCTTAGAGGCTATAGAAATCTCCATAAGTTCCGCTAAAGAAGATATGTGTTCATAAGGAAATAGTTTAGCGTTATATTCTCCGTATATGCTTATGTCGTATTTTTTGTTAATATCCTTGAAACAAGATTCATTAAACCCAAATATCCAACCTAAAACTTTTTTTATTCCTAATTTTTTTGTTAATTGATAAGAAATACGAAAAATACGTTTATGTGTAATACTGATTATAAGAAAGGGCTTTCATACTCTAGTTTCATTAAAACAAGGAAATCGAGTAAGATAAAGATTGGAATTTATGTCCTGCTTTTTATAATACTTCTTCACTACAGCTAATATGCTGTTAAAATCTCAGTCATAAGTAGTGATTTTACTATCAAGCTCCATTACTTTCTTTCAGATCCTATCAACGATTATCATTTTTATTCTTTCAATAAAAGTAAATGAGTTATCATAAGATCCTTGATATCTACAAATAGATTGTGAGATTGTATTATTTTATGTATTATTTTATCGTTATATCCTCACAGTTCTAGATATCCTCTTTCACTATACATCATTCTGAATAATAATCCTATTGATCCTGATTCCATCATAATATATCTATATCCTCTGTTACTATATTTCTTAAAAACAAGTGAAGTATCAGCAAGTAGTATTACTATAGCTCCATACGACGAAGTATCATATTCACTAAGTTTTATAATAGATTTTGAAAGTTCCCTATATAAACCTTGTATGGTTGTTTTATGAATAATAAGTTTTTCTTTATTGGTAATTAATACCTCATCTTGATTAGTAACTATAAGCTGAAAAACACTATATTGACCTCCTCCACTTGCATACATATAATGACTATCCATCTTCATATTTAAATAGGAAAGAGAAGAAAGGAGATAGGGCGCATCTAGAGAATGCGGAGATCCAGTGAACCTACTAGAGTAACCCCTCTTTGAAATATTTAAATTATTGTTAGTTGAGGAATTCATCACGATATCATCAGAAATGGAAAAGACTTTTCTATTAATTAATTGTAAGAGTCTATCTGACTGGTGTCCATACAGATCCTTCAGATTATTATCATTTACTAGAATGCTATGATTATTCGGATTGGAAATATAGTTGTGAAACATTAGTGCTTCCGTCCCTTTATTATAATGTCCCACAGGAATTAAATAAGTATATTGCACTAAGAATTCAATCATTGTGTCATTAACATTAAACCTTTGTATGTCTTCAGGAGTAATACGAGGGTTCTCCAATGCGTATACGAGAAAATCATACAGACTATCGTTTCCTTCAATAGTTATAGTCTGTTCTAAGGCCTTAAGTATTATCGTGTCCTGTTTCTTATAGAACTGAGTAAGGAGATTATAATAATACATAGAGTGTGAGTTATCTCATAGATTGATGATCTGCATTATCTTTAACCACAAGCATTCCGTATCATCCTAAGTCATTAATAGCGTCTAATACTTTATCTACTGGAATAAGACGTGGATTTGGACGGGGAGAAATAGGTTCATATATTATGAAATTATTATTTTCATCAATTCCAGTACTAACCACCATATGTCCTCCATTGTCGCTATCGGATTTGGGAGTTTCATTGTAGAGGATATGACGATTCACTCCCAATACAAATAATGTACCTCCATCTTTTAAGTTTTGGTGTTTCTTAACTCCTGCTAAGAGACTTTCTTTTGTAGCTTCATACTCAAACTTGATTCCACTTTCTCCTATTCTTTCTTGTACTAATTCATCTATGAGTTCCATACTTCCTCCTCCCTCAAATACGAACTTGTTACCTTTAATACTACTATGATAAGCGGAATTAATATATTTTTTATAGATTTCTATCTTCTCATCTAAATTCTTTCCGTATAATATAACTTCCTGTTCATCTTTAGTAACCTGTGTATAGATAGTAACATCTAAGTATAATCTATCCAAAAATAAAGCAATAGCATCTGCTTCCAGTAATTCTGATCTTCCTCGTCTACCGTACTGTGTAAGTCCAAAAATATCTCGATTATCTTTTACTCCAAATGAAGTTCCAAAGAAGTAATTGAGTATTCATAATTGAACAGTAAGTGAACAAAAACCACTCGCATATCCTTGGGGCATAAAATCTATGATATATTTTTTCATATATAAAATCACCTAATTGATAAAAAATGCCAGGATCACTAAGATCCTGGCTGAATTTATTATTCTGCTTCAGTAGGCATTACTGAATTGCAACTTCCTCCTCCACAATTTCCACCACCTCCACTTCCTCCACTTGACGCACAAGGACCAGCCATAGTGTCCATCAAATCTGAACTTACAGAAATATTAATAATAATTCCTTCTGCTTTTAGCTTCCCTAACAAAGTGTTTTCTTGTTCGTTTGCCTGTGTTTTAGCCTGTAACATAGTATCTGTAGATTAGCAGTATAAATAGCACATTGAAGCACGTGCTTAGTATAGAGTATAAATATAATTTGAACTAGATTGCAAGTCAATCTTTGACATTTTTAAAAATAGTAAGAATTGTATATTTAACGGCTACGTATATACTTATCTATTCACTTATTATTTCCCCATAAAAAAAATCTTACCATCACAGTAAAACTTAATATTGTAGTGGCGGACCTGATGAGATAATATTAAAACCATATGAACAACTTTCAAGCTTTTTATCTCAAAAGAGTGGGAGAATAACAGAGTTTTATAATGTAGTGAATTACTACTCAAAGTTTGATGAATCCATCAAAGCTTTTTTCTATAGCTAATTATAACCACAGACGATAATAAAATATAGATATATAGAATAAATCGCTCACAAGTTTTAATCTTTAATCTTACCTATGACATTGAAAGAAACACCTACTGTAGAATCGACAACACAACAAAAAAGAGTTTTTCATTCCACAATAGGGAAATTCCAAAAGAGCCAAAGGCTCAAAGAAAAGCTACTACCTTATCTGGAAGAAAATTACCCGCATTTATTAGCTAATAATGCTAGAAGGCTAAGAATTAAGGAATGCTGTAATATGGTATCATTTCGTAGGTATTTAGATACATGAAATGTTCAACTCTCAGGAGCTAGCTTTTGTAAGTATGATAGAATCTGTATAGCTTGTGCAACAAAAAGAGCAATGAGAATGATTAAAAGGTTTGCTCAAGGAGTAGAGACAAATAATCTTCATACTAAGCAATGGTACTATATTGTTCTTACCATAAGCCACAAAGAGGGAGATAAACTTCAAGACTTATTAGATAGGTTACAGTTATATAAGGAAAGACTAGCAAGAGCATATAGAAATAGTAAGAGACCTAATCACAAGAAAAAGAGCTTTTTCAGTAAGTTTAATGGCATGGTCATATCAATAGAAGTATCACATCAATGAAAGAATGGACGACATCCTCATATCAATATCCTTGCTTGTTGTGATGAGGATATACAAATAGATAAGAAATATACCAGATGACAAACTAATGATGACCTATTGAAAGAACGAAGTCAAATAACCTG
>CAYVXG010000001.1:65619-69093 GCA_964455295.1 uncultured Candidatus Peribacteria bacterium | reverse complement strand
GAAATTCTTCCTATCCATAATGCTCATTACAGTGGATTTTCCAATAATGATATTGTTGCTGAATGGAAAGAAATAACATGAGATAGCTTTATTCATAATGTAAGAAAGATAACCATCAATGAAAAGTCTCCATTTTCTAGATCTGGCTTAGGGGAAGTATTTAAATATGCCATCAAATTTAGCGACCTTTCCTTAGAACAATTAGCAGAAATAATGAATCTACAAAATAAGAATCAATACCGCTTCTTTGCTACGTATGGAATATTTAGAGGCTGGAAGCTAGAGAATGTACAGAAAGAGAAAGGGCAGTGGAGCGAAGGTACATTTTTACGAGAGAAATGAAAATATGAGATGACATAAGTAGGCTTAAGGCTATTAAACTTCAAAACTTATAAAGTTATCTTTAGCCTCAGTCTTATTATAAATGGTGTTTTGACTTAAGGATCAGTTACTTATGCAATCTTTGCCATACCTTTTGTTTATCATATCCACAGTTGACTGTATCTTTACAGATCTTTGAGAAATATGATAAGTAAACAAGTCGTCCTTAGGTAGGTGCAATGTATCTTTCAGCGGTCAAAAGACAATTCCTGTAGTTCTGTACCAAATCCAAGACTTGTATCATTGATCAAATAATGTTTTAATATGTCTGAGAAGTGTAGCTTTATCATTTGTATAGTGATCCAATCGCATATCCTGACTGTGACTAAGAAAATCTTTGTCCTTAAGTCTTACTCTGACATATCTTGTAGCTAACTTCCATTTAATCATCTCACTGTATGCCTTATCCACGTTGTGCAACAGATGACACCAAAGTAATTCCTTATCCTTTGTAAAGTCTGGATGAAACGATCTTGATCTTGTGATATTCTTAGGTTTTTGAGTATTAGCAAAGCTTAGGATATTGTAGTTGTGCAGCTCCATTCGTACTTTCAATCCATCCATGCCAAGTAGCTTCTTTACGAAGTTATGATCAGCATATTTGAAAGCATAAACTGTACTGTATCAGTGACTTCTCAGATGCTCAGACCTTGCCTCTCAGATAAAGCATATCTCATCTACTTCCAAGGTCTTAAATAATGCATCGTTTTTATCATCATCTAATCACGCATATTCCCCAAATGGTTTGTTGATGTCTGAAAATAGTTTAGCAAGTAACTTAGTCCTTGCTACTCAAATACTCGTAGGAATACCAATCTCTTTCTTTATCTTTAGTTTGAGGTAATAGGCAAACTTTTCAGGTGTGAGTTTATACAATTCAGGTAATCAGGTTATATCGCAAAAGGTCTCATCAATACTAAATTCTTCAGTATGATTGACGAATGAATCCAGAAACTGATTCAGCTTATTACTAATAATCCCATACCAAGCAAAGTCAGGCTCAATAAATACTCAATGATTACCTAGTATCTTTCTAGCATCTCGGCTTGCTGTTCATGTCTTAACTCAAAGCTTCTTAGCTTCGTAACTACTAGCCAATACAATGTCTTTATCTCTGCAAACGCACACCGCTTTACCCTGTAATTTAGGATTACGAAGAATCTCGCAACTTGCATAAAAGCTGTCGCAATCAATCAAACAATAGAGTTTATTAGATTCTTGTAGGAGCATATTTTAGAGTAATAAATACATCGCCAAACACTAGGTGCAATCGTTGTATATTGAGTGTAATTGAATAATAATATCGTATTAGGTATATTTCCTCACCACAGCTGAAATAACACCAAATATAATAAGCTCTTCTTGTGGATAAATAGGAGGATAATCTGAGTTAGCAGGCTGAAGATAACCCTTGCCTTTATCATCAACCATATAGTATTTCAAAGTAAATTCTCTATCTACTTGGGCAATGATAATATCTCATGGTTTGTGTTTGAGTGATTTATCTACTACTACAAGGTCATTCTCATGAATACCAGCATCTTTCATGCTATCTCACTTAACTCTAACTGTAAATGTAGAAGAAGGATGATCAACAAGATAAGTATTGAAGTCCAATTGAAACTTAGTATCGTCTCTTGCAGGCGATGGAAATCAAGCAGAAATAGATTCAAAGTATGGAATAAGCATTAATAAAATCTAATATTAATAAAAGTAGTACATTTGTACTACTTGTAATAATTAAAAATATCTGCCAATGCAAGGAATTTTTTATTGAATGAAATCCTCCCTATACACAATGCTCATTTAAATATAGTCTAAATTACACAATTATGCGAATTAATTAAATAATATCATTGAGTACTTTTATGATTGAAAAAACATACGGGATATATAATAATTATTACGCGACATCATCCATAACAATAACCTTACGAGAAAAAGAGGGCAATTTGCGGTTCAACGCAGTGCTCTCTTGTAGGGGATTGTGGATGGTGTCGCAACCTAGAGCCGTAAGTTGTCCCCTTATTCTGATTATTCATAATCAATAAGATAGATAAACGGCAATGTATAACGTATTGTTGTTTTTTATTTATTTATAATCATTCACCTTATGAAAAGATTGCTATTCTTATTGCTAGTATGAGTATGATTTTGCTTTGTAGTAAAGGCATTTGCGTATCAAGATTGTTCTATTTATTCAAATTCATACTATCAAAGCCAATTAAATGAGTACAAAAACGCTTGCCAGAACGCAAGCTCTACAAGCTGTTGACCCGTTGCATCCTCAAACTGTATAGCAGCTAAGCAGAGTGTATGTAATACATATAATAATTTTAAGCTCTTAGAGGGTTCTTATAACGACCTATATCAATCATGTTTGCTGTCGAATGAGCAAGATGTCACAACAACTACTTCCAATTCGGCTTGTAGGAATTATGGGTTGCATTCTTATTCGGACGGACATTGATACTGTAAGTGTGACGACGGATATATATTTGATACAATAGCGAATTGAGATAAACAATGTATCTTAGCTACTAATGAGACTGTGTGCTGAAAACATGCTATTATATCGAATAAAAAGACTTTGTCTTGTATTTGCGAGGAATGATATGTTCGGTCAAAGCACTGAGGAGAAATCATTTGTACTGACTATAATACTTCTTGCCAAGATAGATATGGTAGTTTATCTGTATATAAGTCATGATCCGTCGTAAATTGAGATGTTAGCACTTTTGCGTGTGAATGTACGCCTTGATATATTTTATCTGATAATAAATGTATTAGTAACCCAAAAATTATTGATAATTTCTTAATTGCAGGTGTAGGGAGCGACGGATTAACTAATGGAATTATTGACTTTATCTATGTATGGACAGACTGATATAGAAGGATTGTTAGTGTTACCTTTAATAAGGAGCTATGTAAGTTCTCCGACGTCAAAAGTAGACTTACATCAGTTAGTCTTTGAGATGATTCAGTACTCAATAAATGAGATGTAGTAACTTTTAGCTGAGTAGTTTCAAGTTGTTCGATTCTGTGAGTAAAAGAAACATGGAAAGCATGGTGATTGTCCTCATTTACAGAGCC
>CAYVXG010000001.1:58038-65609 GCA_964455295.1 uncultured Candidatus Peribacteria bacterium | reverse complement strand
AAAAGGAGTAGATAAAAGCCCTAATTTGAGTTATGAAAATGAGCTACAAACGGCAATAACTTGGATGTATACTAAATGATTAACCAGTTTCCAATCAGTAACAGATTTCAATTGAGAATGAGAACTAACAAGAGAGCAAGCCTCAAAGTTCTTTGTGCAATTCGCTAAACTTATACTTAAAAAAGAATCAAATCAGAGTATCAAAGTTAATTTAAATGATATTAAAGATGCAGATATAACTCTCCAGCCATTTATTATTGAATCTAATCAACTGGGATTATTCAATGGGATAAACTGATATTTCAAACCTTTCGATAATATAACCGTAGCTCAAGCCATGGCAGTACTTGTTAGAGCTAAGGAATGAGTAAAAAATGAAACTAAACTAAAACGATATTCTGAGTACTATGAGACTTTGAATGGTTTATCAGTATTAAACTGACTAGTATTCAAATATGATGAATTGGACTTGGTTAAAATAAAAAGAAAAGAAATAGCATTAATGCTTTATAGGCTGGGTAATAAGTAAAAGTAACATTTATTTGGTGTAATATTTAGTATGAAACCTACTTTAATAGCCTTATTGCTGTTTGGAATTATACTTATTTCAGGCTGTAGCAGCAATGCTATAGAAGAACTCAATCTCAATAAAGAGTATATAAATGAAGTAAAGGCTGATGAAGTCACAAAAAATGATCTAGTAGATGTAGCAGAAGAGCCAATTGATACTTATAACAATAAAGAAAGAAATGAGTATATTGAGCCAGAAAGTAATTTTAATTACAACAATAGTGTGGGCAATGATTACGATTATAGCAATCAAGGTAGTTGTTGTAAAATTTGTAGCAAAGGCAAAGCATGTGGTGATTCATGTATTAGTAGAAGCTATACATGCCACAAAGGAGTTTGATGTGCATGTGACTGATAATATTTATTCCTAAAAAAAATTATGACTTTATTTCAAAAAATAATTACAGCACTATTGTCTATTTGTGTGTTATTTGTTGGTTATTACTTTGTGTTCGCTTTGCCTATTTCAAATCAAGCAAAGCTAGATTTACAACAAAGAGAAATTGACTTAAAAAAAGAAAAACAAGACCAAGACCTAGAAAATGAGCGTAAAGAAATGGAATTAAAAACAAATGAACAAGAACTAAGTAGGATTAGTAATTTAAAAAGTGAATGTGAAACTAAAGGTAATCAGTTAAAAAAAGAGTTTTCTAATATTTCATCAGTATTTTTTGATACTTATAATGAGGAATGTATGGTTAAATCCTTCGATGATAAATGAATTTATAGTACTTCTCCAATAGACGAAGGCGGAAAAGTTTTTCAAAAACCAAAGCCAATACCATATTATTGATATCAAACAATAATAAAATGAGTTAATTTAAGAGCGTACCCACCAGATGGATGAATTATTCAGGTTATTGATGCAACAAATGAAGTTTATATAAAAGACAGTAAGTTTTTGTGAGATGAATTATGGTATAATATAACTTTTGATTGAGATAAGAAATGATGGATTTCGTCAATTGCTTTTTGACAATAATCTACCCACACTATTGGACATTAAATAAACACACTTATTTTACCATTTAGCGGCTATTAAACATTCAATGAGAAAAATTTTAATTTATTGTATAGGGATTGGCCTTGTGGCTATACTTTCTGGATGTATTATGCAAAGGTGACTTTCTCAGAATGAATTATTTGCCAAAAAGCAGGAGTGTGCTAATTATAAAGAAAATGTATTAAAAGTTATCAAAGAGTTAAGTGATGAAAGACTTCAAGAGTCGTTTTATGAGTTAGATCAATTATTCTACAGTCCCACAAAGAACACTTGCATTTACTCCTACAGATGGGTATCGCGACAAAATAATTTCACTCAAAAAAACATTCTAGACTACTTTGTAGTTGATTATTTAAGCCAAGATGTGATTTTTGAAACGAATGCTTGATATGTATTAAATAGTTGAGCCATAGAGGAGTATGACAGTAAAATAAATGAATTGAAATGAGAGTAGATAATAAAATCTAAAAGCAATTTAGTTAATAGCTTTATTATAATAAAAAACAATTACCTATATTAAGGTAGATAATATATGAACCCACTAAGTGCTTTTAGCCTAACATCATTTTTTATACTTTTATCTTAAAACCATGTCCAAAAAGATTATGATTGCTGTACTGCTATTATGACTAGTAGTACGATGAAGAATTGAAGCGAATGCACAAACAGACTGTGAAGCAGCTAGTAGTAGATTAGACAGAATGACTGTATATTCTCCTGCTTATGCAGAAACTTATGCAACTGTAGAATTATGTTGAGATGTAGCATTAAAGTGGGCTAAAGAAGCTGCTGAATGTGATGCAAATGGTGAAATTTCTTGTGTAGTAGAAAAATTAGAAAACATATTGAAAATTCGAAATGATGCAACAGTCATTGATAGATTAAGTTCAAGATACATTACTATTGTAGAGACCTTTTACTTTGATGAAGAAGACTACCCTAGTGGTTTGTATTATGCTCAACAACTTTATCGTCTAAATCCTAAATGGTATCTATCTAATTACTATATGTGATTTGGAATATATATGGCTAATGGAGAAGACCCAATGCCTTACTTCACAGCTGCTCAAAAGTATGCTGTTAATCAAGTACAAAGAGATCAAATAAAAGGTACTATTGAATCCTATTATATTGGTCAAAATAAAGCTATTAAACAATCTGAAAACAATAATTTTCAAACAATAGTAAATTGGATGTATAAGAATACATTAACAAGTTTTACTAATGTAGAAGACTTTAACCCAGAAGGACAACTTACAAGAGAGCAAGCTGCTAAAATCTTTACTCAATTTAATGTAAATGTACTTGGTAAAGAAACTGATAATAATTGAGTAGTAATGAAAGACTTAAGTAAAGCAGGTAAAGACCTACAATGGTTCATTACTAAATCTAATGCATTAGGTCTTTTTAATGGTGTTAATGGGTACTTCTATCCTTTCAATAAGTTAACTAGAGCTCAAGCTCTTGCAGTAGCTATTAGATCTACTGATTGGTATCAAGATGAATCAGGTAGTAAATGGTATGAAGGATATTACAAGATATTAAGTGATCGTGGAGTAGCCGATAAACTAGATTGGGATTATAACTCTTTAGATAATGTGAATATAACAAGAGGAGAAGTAGCATTGTTACTCTACTATATATCAAATTAAACAAGATATATAAGTAATAAATTGCACATAACTTTTTGATTTAATGCATTACCATTTTTTATTATACTGAACAAATAAACTAATGTCTTACATGAATAAAGTAGATAATCATATCTCAATCAACCATAATGTGAATATGTATACTTTTAATCCAGTTGTAGAAATCTTTTTTAATACTAATCGTGAAATTATCAAAAATACTCTTGATGAGGCAGTAGTAGTCGAAAATTTTAAGAATTTAAAAGATCTAGAAAATGCACTCAAATACTATCAGTTATTTTTTGATAATCACAAAGAATTGATATTATATACCATCAAATCTTTAAACCATATCTTTGTTGAAGATAATATAATAAAGGTTACTCTTAATTTTTTAGCGATGGTGCATCTTATTGAATCCTTAGAAGGCCCTACTAGGTACATAAATTTCACTAACATTAGTTTTGGTAAATGAACTGTAGAAAAAATCAATAAAGCTCATAAGTTATTTTGTGAAGATATAGTAAAACAAATGTTTTATAAGTCCTCACACCATTTTGATTTTAAAGATATGGATAGTGAAAAACTTTCTAAAATATATTTGGACAAGGGTTACAAGTTACCTACGTTAATAAATTCCATCCAAACTTTTAAAGACAATAAAGGTAGTCTTGAAGAAGTAGAGAATTTTCAAAAATTGTATGGTATTTCGCCTTATATCATAAGAACGGATTTTAAAAAATCGCCTACATTTGCGTTTACTTTCTGGCTTTTTAATTATATTTTTTTAGATGAAAATTACTTTTTTTGTTCAGTGCATGAAAATTTAACAATTTTAGGTAGAAAGCAATTTGACCGAATATTGATAGATAGAGAAACGCTAGACTGAATTATAACTAGTTGATATAGGGGTATGATAGTGCAGGTATTTGCAAAATCAGATAATTTCCATATAGAATTAAAGAGTAAAGACAATATTAAGTGAATTAAAGAAGATCTTAAGAAGAAGTATACAACCTTATTTAACAGTAATAAACCTAACGAAATAAAGCTCAGAGAGTTTAGTGAATTAATGCTACAAGAAATTAATGAATTTAGTAAAGCAGAATTTCGTATTTCCACCAAAGAAAAATCAATTGATAGTCTATATTCTACAATTACAGAAGCAGATAAGAAAAAATATCGTGAAGTTCAAAAAAAATTAAATACGGAAACTTACAAAAATGAAAAGGGCAGAAGAATATTTACAAAAAAAATACAGTCAAAAGATATTGCAAAGGACTAAAGAAGATTTATTATCTCTTTACCTGCTCGGTAAGAGCAAAATTTTACAGAGCCATTGTGGATATGATCATTCTTGCCCAATAAGGAATAGATTGATTGGAATCGATAATTCTTATGACATCAAATGAATCTTTAGGTCAATTACTCTATGAGTTTCTAAAAATAGCTCAAGAAATTGATCAAAAGGCAGAAGAAGAGAGCTTATAGCTCTTTTTTTTGTTATTATGAAAATACGATGTTCAATAAAACAATTTATAGTTGCATTCTCTATATACATTATTATTTATTATTGAACGCTTTATTTCCTACTTATTTCATGGAGTATATAATTTATTGTAGAAAGTCTACTGATGAGTCCAGTGGTAAACAGACTCAATCTATACCTGATCAGATAAAATACTGTATAGAATTTCTTACCAAAAATAAATTGGAGATTATGAAAAAACCAGCAGATTTTAGTGATTTTGAAAACGAAGCAGATATCTTAAAGGAAGATAATGATGAGGATTTGACAAATAGAAGAATATTTCAAGAGACAAGAGGTTTTTTTATAATTAAAGAGCAGGAAACAGGTAAGATTCCATACAAAAGAAAAAAATGGAGAAAGTTGATTGATCTTATTGAGAAAGGTAAAGTTAGGGGGTTAGTGAGTTATTCTCCTGATAGACAAGCTAGAAACGTGCTAGAAGGAGGGGAACTAATAAACTTCGTAGATGAATGAAAGATAGACTTAAAATATACTAACTTTCATTTTGAAAACTCTGCTTCAGGTAAGATGATGTTAGGAATATGGTTTGTTTTATCCAAACAATACTCCGATAATATCTCTGAAAGTGTAAATAGAGGTAACAAAACGACTATGGAAAGAGGAAAATCACTAGGTTATCACAAATATGGTTATTACAGGGATAATGAAAGCGGATTCTATAAAGTAGATGAGGAATCTTTCCTTTTAATGCAGGAAGCATTTCGTATGAAAATTTACAATAACAAAACAGATAAACAAATTGCAGACTGGCTAAATACAAAAGGAATGAAAAGAAAACGAAAAGGGGAAGCAAAGGAAATTAATTATAAAAACTTTTGAACCATTCGAAGAGACCCTTTTTATAGTTGAAAACATATTATAGGAGATATGGAATCAAATCAAATAGCCGACAACCCTTACTTTCAACCTATGATTACTCCAGAAGAATATGAGGTTCTTATGGATAGATTACATGGAGTTAAGCCCCAACGTTCACAAAAATCAATAAAGGAAGAACATGATGAAGTAATGTCTATTCCTAGAGGAATGCTCAAAAGTAAGGATGGCTTTTCGTTTACCATCAATCTTCCAAATAAAAAGAGATATACCGATAAGCTGAAGGAATTGCAAAAAACTAAAAAACTAGCCACTTTAAAAGACATCGTTTTACCTCATCAAATAAGGTATGGAGTCAAAAATAATGTTTCAAAACAATTTGGAAAGGAAATATTAGGCGAGGAATTAGATAACCAAATTATAGAGAAGTTTAAGTCTTTGAAGATAGATGAAAAAACCTATCAGGAATACGTAGGTTTCATGGAGGAAGGACTGCATAAAATTTATTTAGAAATGTCCGAAAATAGAAGTATTATCAACCTCCAAATAGCTAATACCAGAAAGACTCAATCAGAATATATTGAAAAAAATATGAGTGTAGAGAAGGATCAGGAGGAACAAAAAATATATGATAAGAGAAAGAAAGAATTTACAGATAAATTAGACAGACTGCAATTAGAGCTATCTCAACTCTCCAGTCAAGAAAGAGATACTATGGTAGATTATGAAATGTTTTTTGATATCATGAATAGAGCAGGGGAGATCTATGCAAAAGGAAATTACGTTCAAAAAAGAAAAATAAATGAAATTTTCTTCTCGAACATGGTTTTAGATGAACAAAAAAAGCTTACCATAGCGGTAAAACCTATATTTGAGAAATTATTTATCTTAAGTGGCGGTCCCGACGAGACTCGAACTCGCGACCTCAGCAGTGACAGTGCTGCGTTCTAACCAACTGAACTACGGAACCACATGTGTTGTTTCTGGGTATTTCTATTTGAATTCAAAGATATTAATGGAGCCGGATACTGGACTTGAACCTGTGACCGACCGCTTACAAGGCGGTTGCTCTACCACTGAGCTAATCCGGCAAAATAAATTCTGAACATTGCTGTCCAAAATTTAGGACTTTATTTTTTAGCTCCGCTCTTCAGCGCAGCAGGCTTTTTACTTTCTGCTTTAGCTCCGCTCTTCAGCGCAGCAGGGCTTTTACTTTTTACTTTAGCTTTGATTGTTCCAGTTGGTACTGCTGACATTAATGCAGCTACCTTTCTAGAAGCAGATTTTTTGCTGATAACGTTTTTCTTAGCAGCTTTATCGATTCTTTTTTGAGCCTGTACTAATAACTCACCAACGTTTTCAGCTTCAGCTTTGATAGCTTTTGTAGCTGCTTTTGTAGCGTTTTTCATACTTACTTTGAAATATGCGTTTATTTCAGTTTTTTTCACACTATTTCTTAAGGCTTTCTTTGCTGATTTAGTTAATGGCATAAGAGGGGAATTCAGATTAAAATTTAAAATATTCTGATTATATGAGTATTTAAGTGCATTATAATGGTTATGGCTCCGAAGGCGGGACTCGAACCCGCGACCAATTGGTTAACAGCCAACTGCTCTACCGACTGAGCTACCTCGGAATAGCTGTGTTTCCACTAATAATATTCTTGCCTTTAAAATCAAGAAAAAGTGCGTCCGTTTTTTATTTGTTGGTTCTTATCCTCGTAATCCAGCTTGTGAGTTTGGGAAAAGGGGTCGATAAAGTGTTTATGCGGCTTCCATTTCTTTGATCTGATCTCTGATCACTGCAGCAGTTTCAAACTCCCAATTACTAATAGCAACTTGTAACTGCTTACCAAGTTCATCCAATATGATAGACTTTTCTGCTTTGGTGAGTCTTTTGAGTTTTTTTCTACTTCCTCTTTGTAATCAGGTGAAGTCTTGAACCAGCCTATCATCTGTCTTTACACTTTCTATATTTTTGATATTGGAGATGGCGGCAC
>CAYVXG010000001.1:29494-57938 GCA_964455295.1 uncultured Candidatus Peribacteria bacterium | reverse complement strand
AGCCTATCATCTGTCTTTACACTTTCTATATTTTTGATATTGGAGATGGCGGCACTTGGCTTGATCTTATGTTTCAGATTATATTCTATCTGCGTATTTCTTCTACGATAAGTCTCATAGAGAGCTTTCGTCATACTTTCTGTGATGTTATCACCATAGAGCACTACTTCACTTTTTGGGTTACGGGCAGCACGACCAATAATCTGAACCAGAGATGTGGTAGATCTCAAGAATCCTTCTTTATCTGCATCCAGAATAGCAATAAAGGTTACCTCTGGAAGATCGATTCCCTCTCTCAGAAGATTAATTCCCACCAGGATATCTATCTCCCCAGAACGAAGTTTTTTAATAATCTCCCAGCGCTCAAAAGTAGAAATCTCACTATGGAGATAAAAAGCCTTATATCATTTAGAAATCAGAAAATTGGAAATCTCTTCTGAGGATTTTTTAGTCAAAGTAAGGAGAAGAATTTTCCCTCATTGACTAATATGATAATCAATCTTTTCAAAGAGATGATCAATAAAAACTGGCACACGATCTGGGTGTGAATTTCCGACATAGTCTACGAGGTTGGGGAGGGTAGTTGTTATTGACATGAATGAAGGGTATCTTTTTTTAGTATAATTTACAGTTGAATTTGAGCTTGAGTTTTGTTATACTCTCTTCGACTATTTTTACAAGTATTTATATTTTGAATTCTCATTCTCAATGATTATTTTCTTCGAAATAATGAAATTTATTTTCTTTGTGGTTACACTTTTATTGGGATTATTTTTTTATAGAGGAGAATTATTATTTGATGCTGATCAATATATGCTGATCCAAAAACTTCTTATGCCAGGATATATGATTTTGTGTGGGATAATGATTGGATATTTGATTGGTTCTGTGTGGCTTTCAAGAAATGAATTCACACCACAAAAATCTACTTATATCTATACGATTGCTTTAGTATTTGGTTTAGTTCTTGGAATTATCCTTGCAGTAATCAATATCTATTATGTACTCTAGTTTCTTCAGATTATATTGGAAGTACATTTCTCAACTCAAAATTAACTCCCTGCTTGCTCGTATCATCAAGATAAATCTCACATTGAATATTTTCATCTTTTTGACTTAAACCTTTCACAATCGCAAACCAATTATTATTGGTTTTTTTGAGTTCAATATTGGTAGATTCTTTCATAGTGTAGTCAGTGTCTGTACACAGAGTACTCAGTCTTGCATTGATTTCTGAAGCTACTCGATCTTTATTGAGGAATGAAATATATTCTGATAACTGGTACATGCTTGTATCGGCGGTAGTAGCAAGGTGATATCCTTTTCCTTCTTTGTTATCTACAAACCATAAACCTTCATTGATTTTATAATATTTGAGTGAATACAGTGATAAGAAAGTATCAAACTTATTTTGTTTATCTCCTTCATAGACAATTTTCCCGCAATCCTGGTTGGCAATTTCAGTCATACAGGTGAAAGGAGTAATTTTCATAATAGGACGGAAAGTTCTCAGATCTTTAATGAGGATAGATCCGCTGAGATCAAGATCGACAAAATAATTACTATTATTACTAAGATCAATCTGTAAATTATTATCCAAACTCATATATTTAGTAATGATCTTTGGTCCAGTACTAGGATCAAGAATCTTGTAAATCTTATTCACTTCTATTACAAAATTCTCATCAATTTCACTATTATCAATATACCCTTCTATTACAGCTTTACCTTTGTACTTGATAATATCGAGATCTTTACTTTTGAGCCATCGATTAGTTCCATCACTATCTTCAAAAGAGATTAATCCATTTACTTGACCCTGAAGGATTTCACCTTCCAATTTTACCGAATCACCTTTTTGGTATTGAGGTGCGGCAGAAATACTATTACTCACAAATTCTATTCCTCTGGTGAGAACTCCGTTCATCAAAAATACAAAAGCAAGAATACCCAAAATTCCATACCAAAAGTATTCTGAAAAAAATTTGCGTTGGAAATGAGATTGATTTTGGGATATAAATGGAATTTTGCTTGATTTCATCGTGAAAAGGAGAAATGAAAGAAAAGGCTGTGAATTTTTAATAATCTGACTCTATAATCATTTGCATAAAATTTGCAATTCTAATATAAAACAAATACAATAAAGAAGCTGCATACATCACAAAACTACGTATAATTATATTTTGATATTCTCCCAATGCCTAAAAAATCAGATTATTCTTTTTTATTATATAGTATTGTCACTTTTGTAGTGGCGTGTTTTACTTATGTCATATTGAGTTTTGTGACTCCAGCTTCACCTCACCATCATGATTTTGATAGTGTAATGATAGACAGAGAAAGACTACAAGGAGATATTATTATAGATAATCAACTTCAATCCTTGCTTGATCAAGCATTGAGTGAAACTCATCAATCAGCTCCTACAAACGATGAAGTTCTTTTCCAAACCTTATGTAAGGAATATCAGATCATCTGTAATAAAACCACTTTTGCTGCGAGTTCTCTCACTACTAGACAGCAAATCTATTATCAGGTTATTGTTATTTATATACTTCAGAAACTTTCCAGCTTTGGGGTTTTTTCAGATTATCTCAGTGATATTACTATTAAATCCAAAAGTGTTGCTTTGAGAGGATTTACTTCTGATGCAACTATTACCTTAGATATCAAAGCTATGAGAACATATAATGAATTTCTTCAGGTACTCGTCCATGAATTTGGGCATATTGTAGATCTTCAACAAATAGTGGGGACAAAAGGAATGGTTAAAGATAAGCTGTTTACAGAATTTGGACAAGCTATGTTTAGCCTTGATGATCCTTCACTTGCATTTTATAAACTTAGTCGATCCAACGAAAATACGAGATTGTCCACTGCTAGGTATGAAGATTTTGTATCAGGATATGGTATGAGTGACACCTTTGAAGATTTTGCTGAAAGTTTTAATTTTTATATTAATTATAATCAGATCTTTCAGAAGTTGACTTTACAGTCACCAATTTTAAAGCAAAAATATGATTACCTCAATCAATTACTGGGAGGCAAGTTTATCAATAATGGGCAGACAAAACAAGCAAGTTTTGAACGATATGATTGGGATTTCCGTCCTTATGATACCACGAGATTCTAAGATTTCAACTTGATTTTTCTGTTTCAAATAACTATATCACCATTATTCAATTTTATTTGATAGCTATTTTATTTATTTATAAGTATTTTTTTTGATGAAAAAACATGTATTGTGATTAATGCTCTTTGCAGGAATGGCATTTGGATTTACTAATCTAACGAATGCAGAAGGAGTTTGTACTATGGAGCGAAACCCAGTTTGTGGATCAAACATGGTAACCTATGGTAATGCTTGTGGAGCAACAAATGCTGGAGTTACTTACACTGCAGGATCGTGCGACAAAAAATCAAATCCTTCAGCTTCAGAACTTGTACTTTGGGCTCATACTAAAGGTATTACTTCTTTTAGTACGGTAGCAGATTTTAGATATGATGATCGTGTATCGAGACAAGAAGCAAGTAAAATGATTGTAAATTTTGCAAAAGCTGTAAAAGGAGAGGAATTTGATTTAACTATCAAAAATGCAGCTTGTACTTTCGTAGATAGTAATTTATTTGGTTCTACTCTTGTTTCTTATGTAACAACAGCTTGCCAACAAAATATCTTCAAGGGTATTGCTGAAACAAAAGGACTTATGTTTTATCCAAATGAAAACTTTACAAGAGCTCAAGCAGTTGCAGTTTTGATTAGAGTTGCAGAAGGAACTATGTTAGAAAATGTAAATCCTTGGTATAAAAATTATCTTGATAAAGCTGATGCTATCACGGAAGGTTACGTAAATGCTGATGACTATGATTTTGAAGGTAAAGTAACAAGAGGTGAACTTATCGCTTGGATGTTCCATATCAATAAACACTATGCTGCAGGAGGGGTTGATATTATATTACCACCAGTAGTAATCCCTGTTCCTGATCTTCCGCTTACTACAGGATCTGTTTCTACGGGTTCTACAGGATGGATATGGTCTGGACGACGATTTACTGGACTTGTTTTCCCTACAGGAGGAATTGATCTTCCTGATGGTCTTATTGATTCTCCATGATTCACTTTGCCAAGTGGTTTCGTGCTTGATGGTTCCAAAATAAAACTCAAACCATGAATATCTCTTTCTGGAATCAAGCTTACTCCACCAAAAATTATCATACCTCAATTTGGAATATAGTACTACTTATGAATAAAATTTAATAATCTAAAAATGAGAACTCTAGGGCTCTCATTTTTTTTTATTGATAAAGAGGACTAATTGAATATGTTGAAAATATGAACATTATTGAAAATTTCAATCAATGGATAGAAACTGCAGCCAATAAAATAGGGATCAAGATTTTTCCTACAGATTCTGGCGCACTCGCAAAACAACAACAAGATTTTCTGATAAGCTGTATAGAAGATAATTTAGGAAGTAAGATTTATAATAATCTGAAACTGACGCGTGAGCTTGTAGACATTCGAAAAAGTACTAAGGATGTAGATATTGTGCAGTCTGTGATAGCTCTCCTTGGTATCAATCGCTATCAGGATATAATTTCTTATATGGAAGAGGGTGGACTCACGCTGGAAGATTCACTCTACATCGGACGTACCTCTTGAACGAGTGATGGTAATACTGGCGGGAAGAATATACCTGTTACTGCTATATCTCTTGAAATTGGAGAAAAAGACGCAATGAGAAATACTCTTATGCAGGTGATTAAAAAAACTGGGATTAAAAACATAGCGTTTGGGAAAGCATTGGTAATGAGTGCAAGTTTTGGTGGTAAAAAAGGATATATTTCTGGAATCATGAATCATTATGCAGGTGCATTCCGAAAGCGTTTACTGTATCCTCCTCCTTCTATCCTGAGTATTACGGATCGAGAAGAGAAAAAGAAAACTATTATTGAGGATCTCAAAACTAATCCACTATTTATTAGTTCTGCACATGGGGTGGCAGCCCGACCATTGGAAGTATTGACTCAGCTCAAAGATACTGATCCTACACTTGCTAAGGAAGTTTTGCAATATTTCTGTTATGTTTCGATTGGGGGTGGGCCTCCACTTGACTACAAACAACGTTATCAAGAATTACTTACCTCATTAGGATTGAAACAAAGATTGTGTGCTAGCAATAACCACAATGCAACTGAAGGATTCTTTGGTTCTCAGCTGAGAGATTTTGATAATCTGGATTTTCATTACATGACTCCATATATTTGGGGAAATTGGTTCTGATATATCACTACTTCAGACTATTATAATTGTATTGATCATAAAATAATTCCTCGTGTTCTAGGACTTCATGAAATCTTGCCTGATCAAGAATATGTCCAAATTACCCTCAATCACCGTATCCCGGTTCCCTATGTCGTCAAAGATCTTGTGACCTTCAATGATCGTGGGGAGTACTTAGTTACTGGTATAATAGGAATGGCTTCCAATGTTGCCAATGAACACATCGAACAGAAGCATGTTTTGGAGTGTTTACAAGAACTCTCCAATACATTTCCTGGATTGAGTGATTACCAAGCAATCGCGGGTATGGAACTCAATTGAGAACATAAGTTAATCTTTCATTGGCTGATTGAGACCAGCGATTCTCGTAAATATGATACTGCTGAGATTGAAAAACGAATGCATGAATGGTTCATCACCCATCATGAACAATACAAATGATTTGCAGAGAAATGAAAAATAATCTGATGTAAAGTGACGCTTTTGAAACCTGGAGAAATCACCGATCATCTGAGGAAGCTCGGAAAATGGCATGAACAAAGTAAGATACCTCACATTGGAAATAATAACTACGAAGAGATTATTGCCAAGTACAATATACACTAAATTTCATTCTCATTCACGTTTACGACTGGTTTTTTGCATAAAATTTATTATGTATAATACTCATTTATATTTGATAGTAATTCCATAATGTCAGCCTCATCACACGATCAATTATATTGTATCAGACATTCATTGTCTCATGTGCTTGCGCAAGCACTTCAAAGAATACTCGATCCTGCTGTGCAACTTGGAACCGGACCAGCGATTGATGATGGGTTTTACTATGACGTTTCTTTATCAAGTGGAGTAGAGTTTAAAGAAGAAAACTTGAAAGAACTTGGAAAAGTAATGGAAGGAATTACAAAAGAAGGGCAGGGGTTTGGGAAATATACCGCGAAAGATAAAGCAGAAGCTTTGATGATCTGCGATCTTATGAACCAAACTTTCAAAAAAGAACTTATTGAAAAGTTTTACCAAGCCGATAATGCTGCACAATATACTTTTTATTATAACTTTGTAGATAGTAAATCTCTCCCAGCGCTTGAAAAAAAATCTCATTCAGATTATATTAAATTATATCAAAAATTAACTGATACTATATGAGGACTCGATTCTTCACTGAGTGGAAACTTTATCACATTCTTAGATTTGTGTGAAGGTGGACATGTGGAAAATCTCAAAGAAATTCCTGATGGATGTTTCTCTATGAATAAAATTGCTGGTGCATACTGGCAAGGAAAAGAAGGGAATCCTATGATGACAAGAATCTATGGTCGAGCTTTTCCTACTAAGGATGAACTCAAAACTCATCTTGCACTGATTGAAGAAGCTAAAAGAAGAGATCATAGAATCATAGGAGCGAAGATGAAACTGTTCACTATTTCAGAGCTTGTAGGAGCTGGTATGCCATTATTCCAACCCAATGGTATGATTATCAGAAAAGAACTTGAAGATTATTTACGAAGTATGCATAAAGATAAAGGATATCAAAGAGTTTGGACTCCGCATTTGGCAAAAGAAGATCTGTATGTTACTTCAGGTCATGCTGAAAAATTTGGGGATGAGTTATTTAGAGTAAGTGGGAAAGAAGATAGTTTCTTTATGAAACCTATGAACTGCCCTCATCATATGCAAATCTATGCAGACAATGCTTTCTCGTATCGTGATATGCCAATTAGATATTTTGAACCTGCAACAGTATATAGAGATGAAAAAACTGGTCAACTCTCTGGACTTACAAGAGTAAGAACAATCACACAAGATGATGGGCATTTATTCTGTAGAATAGGTCAGATCAGTGAAGAAGTAGGAACTATTGTGGATATTATCAAACAATTTTATACGACTATGGGTATGATAGGAGGATACCGAGTAAGGCTTTCTATCAGAGGTCCAGAAGGAAAATATTTGGGTTCAGATGAAGTATGGGAAAAGGCGGAAAAAGCACTTCAAGATGCAAGTGAAAAATATGATCTTCCTTATCGTGTTGGAATTGATGAAGCTGCCTTTTATGGACCAAAACTTGATTTCATGTTTAAGGATGCTTTAGGAAGAGAGCGACAACTTGCTACTATTCAATGTGATTTCAATCTTCCAGAAAGATTTGATCTCAGCTTCGTAAATGAACAAGGAGAAAAAGAAAGACCAGTAGTGATCCATAGAGCTATTTCTGGATCTTTGGAAAGATTTATGTGAGTAATGATCGAGCATTTTGCAGGAGACTTCCCATTGTGGTTGAGTCCAGAACAAATCAGAGTCGTACCAGTTGCTGAAGTCTTTACAGATTATGCGAAGGAAGTACAACAACTGTGTAATGAAGCAGGACTCAGAGCCAAAGTAGATACTAGCGATGATAGTTTTAGCAAGAAGATCCGTAATGCTGAAACTGATAAAGTATATTATGTATTGATCGTGGGAGAAAAAGAAACTCAGGATACTACTGTTTCACTCAGAAACGTAAGAACAAAAGAACAAGAAGTATTAGGTCTCGAAGAATTCGTAGAAAAAGCCTTTGATCTGTACAATAATAGAGGATTATAAAAGGAATTATAATAGAATGGTGAGATTATACTTAGAGGCACGAGATAAACAGAAAATATTATAGTTAGTATTCTTTATCTCATAATCGCCAACATGATCCATAATCGTAAATCCCCTCGTAAAAAAGGATATGATTATACGTCACCATGATGATATTTTGTAACTATCTGCACGAAAAATAGAGAACATTATTTTGGTAAGATCGAGCGTGGACAAATGATATTGTCGCAATTGTGAAAGATATGCGAACAAGAGATCGTAGATACTGAACAAAAAAGATCACATATTAGAATAGATGAATATATTGTCATGCCAAATCATATTCATATTATATTGATTATAGATAAATACGCGATTGTAGGGGCGGATCATCAATCCGCCATAGATCATCAATCCATATTGGGCGATTTAACGAATCGCCCCTACGATGGTCCAACGTTGTCATCTATTATTAAATTATTAAAATGAAATATATCAAAAATGGCACAGCAAAATAATTTAATCTTCTGATGGCAAAGATCATTCCACGATCATATCATTCGTAATGAAAATGAATATAAGAGAATAAAATATTATATTCAAAGTAATCCAGCAAACCGAAAAAATGACTCTTTATACTAATGTATTAAAACTTTAAAAACAAAATCCCTCTGCTTTTAGGGGGATTTTTTCACGCTTAAAAATCAGATTATAAATTCTTAATGATAATGAATAACCTGAATAGTAGGGTAGTTACCTGTTACTGTATCCGTATCAGAAATGATAACATATGGTTTATGGCTGGTATTCTCTATGATAGGGAATTGAGATTGGATTCGACCAAAATTGAGTTCTGGTTTTCCTTCGATATGGTGAGCAATCACTCCATAGTAGTATCCGAGTTTTTCCAAGATATCAAGATCTCGTGTACACGTAAGAATAGGAATTGAAGATTTGTAGGCGGAAAGCATTTTAGCTCCACGACCAGTTTTGGTGAATATTACCACTCCTGCAGCATTGATATTTTTCGCTAAGAATAGGGCAGACTTCAATAAATGTTTGTAGCTTGCTCCTATTCCATCTCGCCCATCAGTGTTAAAATCAAAGAATTTTTGTAAGGTATGTTCTTCGGCTGTTTGAATAGTTTGTTTCATGAATTGTACTGCTTGGATGGGGTAGTTACCGATAGCGGTTTCTCCTGACAACATAGTACAATCTGTTCCCATGGCTACTGCTTGGTAGATATCGTGGATTTCTGCTCTTGTTGGGAAAGGTTCTTTCATCATAGACTCGATCATTTGCGTAGCGATGATGATTGGTTTACCATGAGTGTGACAAAGTTGCATGATTTTTTCTTGATAAACAGGAAGCATAGTTACTGGAACTTCAATACCCAAATCTCCTCTGGCTACCATTACTCCATCACTTTCTTTCACAATTTCCTCCAGATTATCCAATCCTTCTTGGTTTTCTATTTTTGCAATAATCTGAATATCATTTCCTCCATTAGCTTTCCAGAAATTTCTCAATTCCACAATATGTTCAGCGTTTCTTACGAAACTCATGGCTACAATATTGATTCCTTGTTGGATTCAGAAAAGAGCATCTTGTTTATCCTGCTCAGTCAAAGCTGGTAATTTGATTCTTTTTCCTGGAAGATTGATATGTCTGTATGAACCTATAATACCGCTTGAAAGAGTCTTACATATGCAGTATCCACCACCAATTTCTACCACTTCTACATCAAATAATCCGCTATCAATTCTGATAATATCTCCAATTTCCAAATCATCAAGTAGTGAAGAATAATCACAGAAAATATCTCTGGATCCAAGATTTTCTTCTGTAATGGAGATTTTCATCATCTCACCTTTTTCAAAGCTTATTTTCTCATCTTTTTTCCCTGTTCTAATTTCAGGTCATTTATTATCCATAAGAATACTCAACTTTGTTTTTTGTTCTTTATTGAGTTTACGTACCAGGTCAATGACCATCTTTTTTTCATCATAATCTTTGTGTGAAAAATTGAGTCTGATAACATTTACTCCATGATGGTAAAGCTCAATAAGTTTTTCTTCTGTCCAAGTTGCTGGACCTACGGTGGCGATGATTTTTGTGAGTTTCATGGAAAGAGTGAGTTTTCTTATAAATATCTTTGAGTTTTAATTTTTTGAAGCTGACAGTATATTCTTTTTGGTATATAATTCCATTTAATATTTCACTTGTTTTCTTGAATAGTCTTTTTGTTGTTTTCTGGATCCAAATCATTATCTTTATATAATATAATCTGATTATTTTTAAACATAACTAGTATGGCTTGACATAGTAAACGACACAATATCAAACATAGAAAAGCGGCTGAAGATGCCAAAAAAAGTAAGGTGTATAGTAAGATGGGGAAGTTGATTGAAATAGCAGCACGTGGAGGAGCAGACCCTAGTATGAATCCTTCTCTAGAGATGGTTTTGAGTAAGGCAAAATATGCGAGTGTTCCCAAGGAAGTCATTGAGAGAGCTATTAAAAAAGGTTCTGGACAATCCAATGGAGCGACTTACCAGACTTTATTTTATGAATGATATGCACCTGGTGGAGTAGCTTTGTATATCAAAACACTTTCCGATAATAGCAACCGTACTGCAACCAATATTCGTACTCTTCTCAATAAATCTGGCGGATCTATGGCTGAGATGGGTGCAGTAGCTTGGCAGTTTAAGGAAATTGGAGAAATTGTGATTGAAGGAGCTATAAAAACTGAAAAAGTCAAAGGTAATGATGTTGAGACAATTTTACCTTTCGATCAAGATAAGCTCGAAAATGAACTTTTGGGATTAGATATTAGTGATTATACTCTTGAAGAAGGAGTATGTAGAGTAGTAACAAGTAAAGAAAATTTTAATGGGGTGCTCAAAAATATTGAAAATCTAGGATATAAGGTAGCGAGTGCTGATCTTATTCGAGAATCTACCAATCCACTTGAAATCAGTGATGAAATCTATGCAAAGGTCGAAAGAGTGAGAGAAGTGCTTGAGGACGATGACGATGTAGAGGAGGTGTATGATAATATTTTGTAGTAAGTAATCAAAAAAAACGCCAAAAACTTGCAAAATATAAATATTCTGATTATAATAGTAATATTATTATGTATCAGAATATTTTTTATATACTAGTTATATAATTATTATGAAAAAATTTCTTTGGTGACTTCTTAGTGTCCCAGTGGTGGCAATCACCTTTATATTGGGATGGGGATTTGGTGAAAAAAATGTTGGTAATATAGATTCTTTGCTTGATTTCACCACTCAATCTGTGCAAAACGAAGGAGCGAAAGTTACGGTTACTAATAAAGGATCACTGAAAGTATTTCAAGTAGCGATGGATGATAGTAATGAAGCAATCTGAGCTAATACACAATTTGTAGAATGTCCAGGATCAAAACTTCCTGCTTTGAATATTGAAATTGGCTATGAGTTACCTCCAAAAATGTATGATCCTGCTACCAATTCTGAAATAAATTTCTTTGGTTATTCACTCAATTTCTTAGCTACAAGTGCTACTAAGAAAGCAAAATTCCTTACTTCAAGCAAAAAACCATTAGCTGCTGGTCAGTGTATTTACGGAATTATGGATTCTATGAACAAACTTGATAGTTTACTTGTCTATGATATCAAACTGGTAGACAACTGCGTCCCTAGCAAGGGAGGATTTGAATGTAATTAATAAAATAATCTGATTGAGCTAAATGTTACCAATCATATAGCTGCAAAATTAAATATGATAAAAGCCTCTCAGTGGAAACTGGAGGCTTTGTTTTTTCCTTGGCTGGTGGACGCCTTAGTCTTTTAGTTTTAAACCATGAGATTCCATGATTTTTTCGAGTTGTTTAGTACGTTTCACACGAAATCTGTAATCTTCAACCAAGATGGATCTAGAAAGCATTTCTGCCTCCTTGAGTCGTTTAATGCCTTTCTTTTTGAGGGCTTCGTACAAGCTGACGCTCATCTCCACATTTTGGATGTAGGGATTCTTTTCATCTTGATCTTCTTCCTCTTCTGCGGGAGTCATTCTGAGAATAATACTCTTACCTTGTTTGTTCCACTGAGCTTCGAAGTTTTTATTTTCCCAGCATACGGTTTGGCGACCATATGTAGGGAGATTTTTTACTTCTTTGTCTCCATACAGAAACATTTTTAATTCATTTTCAGTAAGGTGTTCTTCATAGATCACTCTCACTTTTAGTCTTCTTTCTTTTTTCATATTCTTTTTCTTATTACTCCGACCTGGAGCATTTCGTTTATAAATATATTTATTGCTTTGTCAAGTATAGTAGAATTAAAACAAGAGAGAGGATTTTTACTAATGAAAGACCCCTGAAAAGCCAGGGGTCGTCGTAAGTAAGTGTGTGTTGATTCTTGATTTTTAATTGAAGAGAGTGACGCCTCTATCACGAGCAAGAACTTTGATCAGTGATTCTGTATTTTTGGCTCCTATCTGCTGCTCCAATTGAGCTCGTGAGAATGTTAGGATCTCAAATACATTTTTTACGTCCATCGCTCTCAGTCCCTGATAAACAGGCGTAGTGAAGTTCATAGCATCAATGGTTACAGACTTCAGTTCTTCATTGTCCGCCTGGTACATTTTTTTGCCAAATTCATGTAAGAGTCGACCTGACTCAATTCCCCATTCTTTAGACTGTACATGAGGAGCCTTTTTAAATTCCTCCCATGCTTTGTCAAAATTTTGAGTAATTTCTTTTAATTTTTCACCCTCTACGGATTTCGTGTTTGTTTTGTGTTTTGCACTTGTATTCATTTCTTATTTTTTTATTTCCTCTACCTGAGGCAATTCGTATATAAATATATTATTATGTTTGTCAATAGCAATTTTATGAGAGTATTTTTTGCTTACAAGGAAAAGCCCCCGCATAAATCGTGGGCTTTTTAATTACTCCGGATAAAAATCCTGAATAGCATCTGTTTTTTTCTTGAGTCTTCTTGCTTTTTCTTCAAGTTCTAAAATAAGCTTTTGAACTTTTTCAGAGATGGTGTTGAGGTGCGCCAGAATAGCAACTATATATAGTTTTGGGTACTTCTGGTATTTATTCTGTATTTCTTGTTCACCCGTTTCTTTTTCTTTTTCAAGTTCCGCCCAACGCCTTTTTCTCTCTACTTCAAATAATAAAATTTCTTTTTTTACTTCTTGAATTTTTCTCTTTCTGTTTTCTTTTTTCTCTTGATACTCTTTTTCTATTCGTTCCAATTTGTCTGCTAATATCATATTTTTTATTTATTCCTTCAACCTGAAGGGGAAAAATAAACAACTATTTTTATTTTGATGTCAATAGAGAGGAAATGAGAGAATTATCTCGCAGTATATATTGACATATCTTTATAAAGAATTATTAGTTCTGAGTAATTAATTATTTATATGGGATAATATATTTCATGCCTGAGATAAAAAACTTGAGTTTGGATGATTTTAAGAATTATAAGACATTGAGGATACAACTCTCTGGAGCTTCTCAGGAGTTACTCCTTGTCTTGTCTTTGAGTGAGCAACAAACGCAAGAGTTTTTAAATATGGATTTCGGGGAGGAGATTATTATTCAAACTGAATGATCTTTAGGTTCTATACGTAAAAATACTACTGGATTTTCTTTTCAAGAGATTCGTGATATTCTCCTATCTATTGAAGATGAAAGGGTAACTTTTAAAGATCAGCTTATTAATATCCTCAACAATAATCCTCCGCTTCTGGATATAAAGGATGAAGAAACTCAGAAATCAGAAGAGTTACTTCCTGAAGTAAATAAAGTAAGTACTCACAGTATCCTTCATACCATCCCTCTCAAGGAGTATTGGGTTGATTTTTATAATTTGAAAGATACCTTAACAACTGTAAAAAATGATATTCAAAATGAAAAGGATAAACAATCTCTGGATAGGATTGAAATTGAAAAAATAAACAAAACTATGGATCTGTATAGACAAAAAAAATTACTCTCTGAATGAGATTTACTCTTAGAAGAATATAAAAATAAACTTTCTAATCTTAATGATGAAATCAATAAAAATCAAGCTGAGATAGACGCTAATTATGAATCTCTTTCTCAAATTCAACATCAAGTTAAAACTTATCTCCATAAGAGAAATAAGCTTCATGGTAGGGAAGATACTTCCGAGAAACTAGAATTACAGTTTGTGAAAAAATATGGGAAAGAAGATGCACAACGATATGATAGACAATTGTCTTTACAATCAAATATTAACAATAATCTCAAAAAATTAGAACAGAGATTGAAACATAATCTTGCCCAGAAAGATCAACTCATTTCTTATCTTAGACATAAAGATAGAGAATTGAATGCTTTTCTAAAACAAAAAAGCTTCCTTACTCAGAAAACTCAATATGATAAACAAAAACTTGGAAAGCTAGAAGAAAAAAATATGGAAGGAGTAAACCTCTCTATGAATATCAAATATTTTCTTCGTAATTTTCTTACTTGGTATGAAGCTCATCTTTTTATAAAATCAAAATTTAAGGATCTTACTCAATTACAGATTACTATAGATAAACTCAAAGATCATATAGCAAAAAAACCTAATAGGTCTATAACTTTTAATGATTTACAAAAGAAAAAATATAAAAAAGAGATTCTGCAAGCAAAGGAAAAGCTAGAGAGAATTTTGAAATATCAAGATAATAATTTACTTTATGAGAAAAGAACTGAGGAAATATCCTATAATGACATTCAATCCCGAGAACCTTTATTAGAAAAAAAATATGATCATAGTAAGTGTATAGAGGATCTTAGTAAAAAAATTTGTACACGCAAAAAAGCTTATACTTCATGCAAAACTGATTACGATATCTATAGTGATGATTTAATTAGAAAGCGGAAAGAAGATATTCATAAACTTAAAAATAAGATTGCAGTAATTGATAATCAGATTGTAGAAAAATTATCGAAAAAGGTTGATTATAACCTTTTTGTAGCAATAAAAAAAAATAGAAAAGAATAATAAAATTTCTGAATGTATTTATACTCTCAAAATTCAGATAATTAAGAATATTGCTAAAATCAAGCAACTACAGGCAAAGATAAACTCTAAGTTAGCACCTTATCCTAGTATAGATATTTACAATGAACATGATTTTTCTTTAAAAGAAGAATATATTCGTAGTTTACAAGAATCTATTTTACTTTCTAAAGAAAGAGTAGAATCCTTTCAAAATACCTACAATGAAACTCAATTGGATCTTATATCTCATAAGAATAGTATACAAAAATCAAAAGTTGAGTTACAGATCAAGCTAGAGAAACAACAAGAAGAGTTAAGTAATTTAAAAAGACATATGACTACCAATATGCAAATTATTTCTAAAAATAAAGAGGATTTAAATGAACTGAGAAGGAAATCTAAAGACTTTAGATCAAAAATAAAACAACTTGGATATGATCAGGAGAGTTTATATATTGATGAAGAAGAAAATGCAAAAATAGAGAAGGAAGTAGCTGAAATAGAAAAAGAAAAAGGAAGAATGTCTCAAGATCAAACTGAGAGGGGAATCATGAATAAAAAACTTCGTAATCTGATAAGGATTTGTGAGAATAATGTGCCTGTTTATCAGGACTGTATAAGTCTTGTTGATGATTTATTAAGAGATATTCAACGTACTCTTCATTAGTGGTGTGGATTCTGATTTCATCTTCCCTTGTTTCTAGAAGTTTCAAAATTTAATCTTCTAAACTTTTCTTGAAATATTTCTTCTTTATAGATTGAAAAGGGATCTTTTTGGAATAATTTTTCGGTAGATCTTTCGATGGTTTGTAGAGAGGTAAGGAAAGATTGAGAAATGGTGTTTTTTTCAAAACGTAAGAATTTGGATAATTGTTGATGAGGATAAAGATTTTTCCAATCTAAAAGGTCATGAAGAGAAGTATGTTTTCCTCTTTCTATAATTTTCAAATTATCCTTGTGCTTAGGGTGTCCACCTAAATGAGTGTTATTAAAAATAATATGATGATCGGAAGGATCTGTTCTTAACATATGGGGAGTGAGAATTTCCTCATAAAATTCTTTTGGAGATATGGGAAGTATGTTTATTTTATTTTCATCAATTTCATTCTCTGAGTTTGAAAGTAATTGATGTATATTTTCTATATATTGATTACCTTCTTCAAATACCGATTTATTGATTTCTAATATATGTTCTATCCTTTCTTTGAAGGTGAAAAGGTCTTCTTCTCCAAAGAAATTAATCCAATGTTTTACTTTATGATCAAAAAAATCAATTTCCTCAAATTGAGGAATAATATAATCTTTCTTTTCTGATTTTGACTTACTTTGATTCATAACTGTGATTTTTCTGGGATTATAAATTATTATTGAGGTGATTTCAAAGTTTTCACGATAAATTTTCCTGTCATAAGCATTCATAGAACAAGGAGTCCTAATAATATTCCTAGCGCAATACGATTTTTCCCGATAGCACTTTGTGCAAGGAAGTTTCATTCAAAATTGTTACGAATTGCATCTGGGGAATATTCTTTGTCGTAGGAGAGAGGATCATATTTGAGAGCGAGTGCATTACAGGTTTTTCCCATACTTATAGCTCCTTTCCCTACAGGTTCCAAGATAGATTTCAGATTATCTTCTATATCTTGCACTGTTCCACCTTTACTCAATATCTTTGCAATAACTGCTGATACTGCAGGAGCTGCTTCAGAAGTTCCATCTACAAGTTCGTAATTATCTCCATTGGCCGTAGTCATAATATCTACTCCAGGAGCTGCGATATCTACCCAATCACCATAATTTGAAAATGATGCTTTTACCAGATTATTATCAATTGCTCCTACTGAAATTACGTTATCAAATGCTGCGGGATAGAATTTTTCTGATTTATTGTAGTTACCTGCTGATGCTACGATGATAATTCCTTTTTTGTGAATTTCATCAATAATCTTTTGGAGGAAACTTATGCTCTTAGGATTATTGATATAGGCGCCTCGAGAAAGACTGATAATCTGAGGATTATTTTTAGCTGCTATTACAAGACTTTCTGCTCCATATCCGATATCGCTTCCTATTCCTTTGTCGCTGGCGGCTTTGTACAGATACATATTTACTACGTCTCCAGCAATACTCATTACACCTTTCTCATTGTTCGAAGTAGCTCCGATTATTCCTGCTGAGAATGTTCCATGCTTCCAATCAGTATTACGAGTTTTATTTCATGGGGGAGTTACATCATCATCTTTATCTGCTACGTCTTTCATTCCAGCGATGTTTGTGCCAAGATCTTCATGGTGGATATCAAAAGCACTATCAATAATGGCTACGTTAATCTTTTTGGAGATATCATTCCAGTTACATTGTTTGATAAATTGTCCATAATCAATAGCTTGAAGATAGGTTTGTTTGCTATACAGTGGATCATTATAAGTTACTACAAAATCAGAAGTGTTTTGCTGTAATGGGTTCTGTAGGCTTTCTAATAAGGTATTCTGTTCTTCGCTTGCGCCTTGCGATCAGATTATTTCTTCTATTGCTTGCTGGCTGTTTGGAGTAAGGGTAGCAATTTTGAATAAAGGTACAGGTATTATGGATTCTTTTACTCAGATTTTTTTTAATAATCAGAAGATATGAGCGTTGGGAATAGCAGGATCAAACTCTATTCTTGCAAACCCTTCTACGTAAGGAGAGAAGATATTCATACTTACTTGAATATCAATAAATTGCTGTAGGAAGCTAATTGAGTCTGCTACATCTTCTTTATAGTCCTGAATATACAAAGACCCTTTTACTGTATCGTAATTTTCTTTATATTCTTGTATTTCTTTGAGGCAAGTCTCGATATTGTTCTTATTGAGAGTAACTACATTATCCTTTTTGGTAATCACAGAACATACTCCTTGAGGAAGGTCTTTAACGCAGCTCATGAGTGTGTCTTGAGAATAAGAATTATTCTGACATTTGTAGATATACTCCAATGAGGCTACATCAATATCATAATATTCTGAACTATTGTGATCAGGAGTAGGTTTTACTTTGAGTCCTTCATATTCTCCTACCTTAGATAAAATTTCATTTTGAGCAATAAGGTCTACTTCTTCTACCTCGTCTACTGATTCTATAATTTCAGCCTCTATTTTTGGCAGATTATTATTTACTATACTAATAGTATCTTCGATTACTTCAGTAACATCTTCTTGAGGAATATAAACAGGTGGAAGGTCAGGATTTGTAGGAGTAAAGATGTCGGGAATATAAGTAATATTGAATCAAGGATCAAATACTAGTCCTGTAGTGGGACTTAAAGGTCCTTCTGGAATGATAATTTCTGGAATTTCATTATCATTTGAGTTGGGAATAAAGATAGGTGGAGTGCTTGTATTAGTAGGATCAGGATTATTTATATTTGGATTATTTGAATTCGTATCTGGATTATTGGGATTGGTATTTGTATCAGGAATGGTGATATCAGGATAATAAGGCGGAATACTTGGATTATTGTTATTATTATCTGAATTAGGTAAATCTACTGGTGTATAAATTCCACCAGGTCCAGGATTAGCTGGGATAGAATTAGTGGTATTCACTATAAAAGGACAAGCAAAACTTACTCCTGTGTTGGTGAGATTTTCAAAAAGTATTGCTCCGAAGAAGTTATTAATTGTCGTATAAGTATGAGACGAAGATGGTGTAGGATTGAGAGTTTGGTTGCCGTCACCCCAGTCAATCACGCTTGCACTGAATCAAATGATATTAGTAAATCCTAAATTTGTAATAAGTGGGGCTAAACCAAAAGTAGGTGTTACAGACAATCAAATCTGAGCACAAGATCCAGGGTATCGTTGGCAAGTATTGAGATCGCAACCTGCTCCAGCTTCACAGTTTTCACCCAAATCTCCTCATTGAACAATTCCATCCCCACAATACATGATATCTATGGTACAGGCAGTTTGTGTAGAACCTCCATACAGACCTTCACATGATCGAGTCCATGCATTACTTGTTTGTACTAAACCTGTGAGATTACCTTGTGTACATAGTGTTCCTGTAGCGGGAGTGCTATAAATATATCCTGAATAATATCCAGTAGATAAAGCAGGATTACATTGTCATGCAACTGGTGTATCTAAAGCTTGAATAAGCCCTGTACACTGTACACTATTTGTTGCTCCAGGAAGATTATTTTGTAACACTAGGGTAGTAATATAATCTCAGGTAGTGATATAGGTAGTATTCACTGGTGAAATAGGATTGGAAATAGGAGGACTGTATTGAGAAGTATAAAGTTCTGTGGCGTCTACCCAAGAATCCAATGGTCCTCGAGAAAGGTTTACATTGAGTGGAGCGTAACCACTTGTGGGTGCAATAACAAACGAACAAGTCGGTGTTTCAAACTGACACACTGAGTTACATCCATCTCCTGGAGTATTGCTCATGTCATTATCACACTGTTCTTGATTGGTATAGTTGAGTCCACCTCCCAAGACGGCATCTCCACAATAGTTTTCTGTGGCGTTACAACTCGTATCGTCTGTGCCACCATTGATTCCTTGGCAAGTCCAAGTCCATACATGTCAGATTATTTGAAAATTAATCACATCACCATTTGCACATAGACCAGGTGAACTTGCAGTGAGACTTCCTCCAGCTCCTGTAAAATCATAGTAAGTATTCCCATTTTCTGATCCACACAGTCCATTGATAGCAACTGGTCAAGCTGTGACATTTACTCCTGCGGTACAGGTATTAGTAATTGCTCCTGAAAGATTATTTTGTATAGTTAAGATTGCAGTGTGAGTTCCAGCTACGGTATAATTATGTCCTATAGGCTGAGTAGGAGTGGGTAGAGTACTCGCATCTCCTCGATCAAGAAGAGTAGCATTTGCCCATGCAGGTATATTCCAAGTAGCAGTAGTAGCTAAGGGAGCTGATCCGCCGTTTGGAGTAATACCCAAAGTACAGGTAGGTATTTCAAACTGACATACATTACTACATCCGTCTCCATTATTCATATTATTGTCATCACATTGTTCTGTTCCATCTAAGAGTCCGTCTCCACAGTATTGGATTTGCAAATTACAGGCATTCTGATTATTACCACCATACAATCCATTACAATTCCAAATTCGTCCTGAGTTTCCAGTTACTAAACCTTGTAAGCTTCCTGTAGTACATAGTTGTCCAGTACTTGGAAGTACATCCACTCCTGAATAATAAGAAATCATTACTCCTGCATTACATAGTCCATCAATTGGTGCTTGTTTGGTAGAGGTAATTTGTGCAGTACAGTTGGATCCAGAGATGCTACACAGTGCTGGGTTATTTGCGATTGCAATATTTGTAATCGTTCCAGAACTTGCTACATTCCATGATCAGTAGATAATCAGTTGCTGGGCAGTGCCACTAGGAACTTGGAATCCACTCCAGCTTATAGTATGAGTTCAGATATCATAGTTTACGCTTCCCGTATTGATACTTGTAGATGAAAATATGAATTCTGCAGGTAAAGAATCGCTAATATTGATATCTGATGCTACTCATGCTCCGCTATTTCCTACTGTAATAAGGTAGGCTCCTGTTTGATTGTGAGATAATGATCCTGTATAATTTTGTCCGTTTATAATTATATTTTTTGCTAATTTGAGGAGGGGGGCTACTACATTGATAGTATAGGAAGCTGTACATCCTGTAGTACATACAGGAGTTATAGAACTAATGGTTGCAGTATTTGTTTTCGTTCCTGTGCTGATATAATATCCTCTATATCGTAGGGTTGCTATTCCATGAGAACCAGTAGAAGCAAACAAACTTGGGATTTGCCAGTTTACTCCTGTATTGGATCCGATAATAATATGTCCAGGGCTACTAAAATATATTTGTGTAAATACAAATCCTGGAGGTAACACATCTTGTACATTAATATTGAATCCTGTAGTATTACCCTGATTATATATATTTAAAATATACATCACATTTTCTCCTATACTTGCTCCTGTCATAGTAATTCCTCCAAAACCTCCAAACCATTTTACTGCTCCTTTAGTGATCATAAGGTTTACAAAGGCTGCTCCTGTATTTCCAGGTGTATTATTAGGGCAATAAGGACTGTCTTGTACTGTCGCACATGTTACATTACCACTACCATCACTAAACTTTGAATTATACTCCCCACATTCAGCATTGGTAGCACAACAAAAGTAGTTAAATCCATTTCCTTGGTTATCTTGAAGTGGTACCCCGTCTTTGAGACAAATTTTTGAACCTGTTCTATTGGGTCCACCTGATCTATCACCCCTATTTGCTCAAGAAAAGAAAGAGTTCGCCTCGACTGTAGGGATATTTTGCTGAAAAGCAGAAAAAGCTCACACTCCAGCGAGAATTGTTAATCCCAATATAGTTATTTTTGCTCTTATATTCATTGACTTTATTATAATCAGACATCTGCATTTTTGCAAATTTTTAAGCCTCTTTTTTCGTAATTTGCATAATTTTATTTTTTCTGTATTATTGGTATTATTTATACCTCAAAATCGTTAATGTTGTTTGATATTTTATTAGAACATTTTGAATCTGAGAAAAATATTTCAGATATTCTGATTTCAGAAAATGAAGATCTTGTAATTAGAAAAAATGGGGATATTCAAGTGCTCGAACAACTGATAGACACTAAGCAAGTTGATCAAATTATTACAGAAATCTGTGCTCAAAATGCTTTGACTCGAGATAATAAAAATGAACTTGATATTGGATATTATAGTGCTGGAGGATTTACTTATAGAATTAATCTTTTTTATAAACTAGGAAAACGTGCTTTAGCTATTAGAAAAATTACTAACCAAGCATTGGAACTTGAAGATATAATGACAGCAGGTCTAGCTAAGACTATTATTTCTAGTGTTTTAAATAAACAATCTGGACTCTTCTTAGTTACAGGTACTGCTTGATCAGGTAAATCTACTACTTTAATGGCTTGTTTGGAATATCTCAATACCCACTTTTCAAAACATATTATTACGGTAGAAGACCCGATTGAGTTTGTATACAAAAATAAAAAGAGTATCTTTTCACAAAGACAAATTGAAAGAGACACGCAAACTTTTAGTAGTGGACTCAAATCCCTTTTGAGACAAAATCCAGATATCGTGCTCGTAGGAGAAATTCGTGATCCAGAATCTGCGGAAGCCGTGATCAATATTGCGGAAACAGGGCATTTGGTGCTCAGTACTTTACATACGAAAGCAGCCATCAATACGGTGAGTAGACTTGTTTCTTTCTTCCCTCCTTATTATCAAGATAGTATTAGAGATAGATTAGCAGATGTATTCTTAGGTTCTTTAGCTCAAAATCTTATCAAATTACCTGAAGATATAGTAAAAAATGATCTAAATTCTCGTATCTTGGCGAGTAATTTTGGAAGAGTAGCAACCTATGAATTACTTATCAATAATACAGCGGTAAGCAACGCAATCCGTAAAGGGGATTTCAAACAAATCCCAAGTTTCATTCAGACAGGAAAAGCCGATGGTATGATTGAGATGAGTGAATATAAAAAATTAATCTGATTGTAATTCCACTATCTCTATTCCCCAATTTTATAATACAAAAAATCACTTGATTTTTATTGATTTATATCTATAGTTTTGCATACTACTTTTCGTTCATTAATATCCCTCTCAAATAAATAAACAAAATAAATAAAAAAAACATGAAAAATGTATTACTATTGTTGTTAACCATTTTTTTTGGTTGTAGCAAAGATGATTTAAAAGTTATCATTAATCCTAATACCAACAATGTTGGTAACTACAGTGTTGATCTTGAACAAATCCCAAATGAAATAATAAATCTATTTCATCAGGGATTTACTGATTGTGACATGGGTGCACCTTGTATACTAGAAGCGTATAATTGGCATAATAGGGTCCAATCACTAGACTCTATACAATACGTTCAGTATCTTAATTACTGGGCTTATTATGACGCCAAAAAGTATGGTGTAGGAATAGATACAGTTAAAGCAATCCTTTTCAAAAGGATTAACTTTAGTAAAAAAATGTTTGGCGTCATGCCAAACAAGCTGGACTATCCCAGTATAAGCAAGATCGGGAACGCCATGCTTAATGCGAGGCTTCCAGTTAGCGTCCTATCATGGGCAACGCATGACGACCGTGTTGTGGATTTCACAACTACGGTTGGTATGATCGACACCTGTTTGAATATTCAAAATATTGTAGGATATAAAAACCTAATTCTTCAAAATTTGAAAATCAAACATAAAAATTGGATAATCCTTTTTGATAAGGGTTATCTAAAAATAGAACCATTGCCAAACTCGGAGGAGAACCAAATTTGGATGGATGCAGGTTGCGTCCATCTGATGGGAGGACCAAAGCTCTTCCTTGAAACGGTAAGTGTAGGAGAATAAATAGTAAATGGAATTGTTTCGCAATTCCATTTTTTTTATTGAATAAATCAGACTCTGCGTTCCTAAGGTATAGGGATTTATATAACTGGATTTTGTGTATATTCGTGAATAAATATGGATATAATTCAATATTACTAGTAGAGTTTGTTGAATGTGATTGTAAAATAACTATATTTCTAATACAATATTGAACTCATATACGCGCATATTTATTCTTCATTCTAGCAATGACAAAAAAATTTCTACGGATCATATTCTGACTTTCCTTAGTAACTATGCTTGGTTCTCTTTATGTGGAATATTATGGGGATCCGTTTGCCAACCTTATTTCAGGAAATCTTCGAGATTCAAGTTTGGGAATCCTTGCTTGTAATCTGTGCTGGTATATCAGAATATTTTCATATCCTACTGTTTTTATCTCAGCGATAGGCCTTTACACCAATGATAAGAATGTTGCTTATAGTATTGCTAGTTTATCAGTGATTGCAATTCTGTTTTGTATCTATAAATATGGTCTAGAGAGGTTATGGTGGGAAAGTACAAAATCCTTTCTTTGCATGGCAGGGACTGCTACTTGTAGTGAGGCTAAGCCATTGTATTTTGGCTTTATCTCTCTTTCATTTATGGGAGCTATAATCAATAGTATTATTATCTGGTGCTGTTTGAAAGTTTTAAAAAACTCTCAATAATTTAGTTTTGTATAAAAGTTCTCAATCTCTTATGAAAAGTCTTGGTCTTTATTGACGTACCATCAGAACAGGTTTGATAGCTAGTAGTTTATTTTTATCTACTTCTGGATCCAATAATCATAATAGCTTTCCTTTTTACAATAAAGTTCTGGAACAAACTAAACCTCAAATTCAGGATTTGCTGGTTACTCCTTCATTGCTTAAAGAAACTCTTGATTTCAAATCTCTTACGGTAGCAGAACATGTTGCAAATATTCAAACTTTGTGAGGTTGTGAGAAAATTGATATTCAGAAATGGGCAGATGAACACAATATTGATTTGAATAAATTTGGGCCTAGACTTGTAAAAGCGGCTATCTTTCGCCAATACTATCATGACAATGTTCAGTCCACTGTAGATACTTTTGAAGCAAAATTTGGATCTAATCATATGAATTTGGAATATCATCTGATTATTTCTTCTATATTAGCAAGTATCTGGGAAAAATCTTCAAATAATACTGATACTTTGATGCTCCCCACACCTATGTTTTTTTCTACACTTACCCAAAAGCATGATATAAAACAACTTCAAGAATACTGTAAAAAAAAATGAAATGATATCTCCAGAGTAATAAGTAAAACTACTGAATCAGATATATATAATTTTGAGCAATCTTATGGGATTTTTCGTAAATACAATCAAATGTGTGTAGGTTATGATCAAGTAGCAAAATATTTACAATCAATGGGGGTAGAACTTCGATCTACCAGCAAACGTAATGAAGAAGATGGAAGCAGTATGGATTACTATCGTACGGGCACAGAGATGGAAGTTCATAGCTATAGAAACTTACAAAAAATCATAGCACTCTTCCGTGCAGACCATCCAGATTTACCTCTTTTCATCTCAGGACTCAAAGAATATGGTCATTCTTGCGATGATCAAGTAAGTCATAGTAATAAAAACTTTTGAGAACCCAAACATACCATGAGTGCAGTATGTTTATCTCAATCTCACATCATGGGGCATGCTGTAGATATCAAAATGATGGGAGCTGATGGCTTGATTTTGTACAATCGACTCAGAACTCATACTCTCGATCCTGTCAAAAAAGATATCCAAATTGGTAAGATGCATATCTTCAAATATAATGGAATCCAGTTCAAATATATGTTTCATGGAGAAGGAGTTATTGGAAAACATTTTCATATTGTATTATAATACTACATCGCTTAGGTAAAATATTGATTTTAGAATGATTTTTATTGTATATATTAAGTAAATAAAATTCATTGAATAAAATATTCTTTACAATTTTCTTAATCTTTTTTAATTTCTTTTAATTTCTTTCTTGTATTGGTGCTTACTGGTTGCCAAAAACAAGAAGATTTAAAAAGTTCATCCTCTTTAACTTTAGTAGATTTTGAAGCTACAGGGATTGTTTATGAAGAAAATAATCCCAGTGTAGATCAAAATCTTGGTAAAACAAAAGAAACTGCTTTAACTGCACTATTATTCAGAGAAGATGCAACTCTTTATACAAGAGATAATGTGGAAGCTATGAAGCTTTATGTAGATGGTAAGTTAAAACCGGAACCAAAGATATATTGGACTGATTTAACTATTTTCTATAAAGTCACATCATTTTAGTACGCAACTCCTGACTATGTTATGGAGCTTGATGGAAAATATGTAGCAGATACCTATCGTCAAGAACAAATAACCTTGGTTGGAACGTATAAAAAGAGTAGAGATTAAAATGAGTACCATTCCTTTCAGGGATGGTACTCATTTTTTTAATTGCGATGTTCTAGTTAGTAAATAGACTAATGGTAATAGTTATGGTCATGCATGTATTGTGTATGACCAATCAACATTAGGAAATTCAAGTACTATGAATCAACACATTAACGCTGCTCAAACTTTTGATGCTTGGGGAGAGATGGCTAACGATGTAGATGAGATAGCTATGAAAAATATGTCTACTTATTGGACTAGTAGTAATATTCAATATCGTTATCTTCTTCAACCAGCAGTTTCGCTTACAAGTATTCAAAAAAATACTATTAGAACCTATAGTATAAATCAGGATCCTGATGCTTATAGTTGGTCTACTGCATTAGGTAGTGAAAGTGTATGGCATTATTCGAAACTAGTTTGGAGGGCTTATAAACAAATTGGGAGATATAGGTAGTAACCCAGTTGTATTTGCAACTCCCATGGATATAGCTTATGATTCAGATATGGCAACCCATGGTGATTAATTTAGTTCTTTAATTTTATTTGCAACTTAAATAGGGGTAATTGGCCTTCTAGTTATCCTTTTTGTATCATAAAATACCTTACTCTTTATTATAATAATCTAGACAGTTAGCTAAAAATAAAAAATTTACACTTGTAAATGGCTTTCACTCTACTATTATCAGATTATCTTTTAATTTATATTTTTATAATCAATTATGGAAAACGAAAACACAAATCATGAACATCGCCATCATCACCATACAGGAATGCGTGGTTGATCAAAAGCTTGGCGTATAGCTAAATGGATATTGATAGTATTAGTGATTCTTGCGTTTATCAAATTCTTGTATGGAAGTATGATAGAAAGAGGTATGATGGGAGGATATTTTTTCATGAAAGAGGGAACTGGGACTATAAAAAAATATAAAGCTTCTCCAGGGAAAAGAATTTTAGAAATCAGAAAAGATGATGCTGCGGTTGTGGCTCCAACAACTGGTGAAACTAGCACTGGTACAGCTGTTCCTACTAATTAATCAGAAACTAAATTCCAAATATTTCTATTACCATGATTATTTCATAATGATCATGGTTTTTAGTGCATTAATTTGAAGTTTGATTGAGATTGACACTCAGGAGCTTTGTAGTGCTTTGCTATTGAAATCATTTTAGCCAATCCTTATACTCCTACCAATCTGTCTATTTATTATTCTTATTTTATAATCATGAACAACGTAAACAATTATCTGAACGCAATTATTGTAGGAATAGCGATCGTAATCGCTGGTTGGTTTGCTTCATCACAAGCTGATGGTGTAGTGTCAAATGGTACTGACTCTCCATTGATGAGAGATACAGTTGCTGTAAATGGACTTGGTAGAGTATATGCAGTTCCAGATATTTTGGAGGCAAACATAGGGATTACTGAAAATGCTAAAACAACAAAAGAAGCTTTAGCTAAAACAAATGAAAAAGTAAAACAAATTATTGATATTGCAGTAGCTGAGGGAGTAGATAAAAAAGATATCCTTACTACAAACATCAATATGTATCCCCATTACGATTATACCAATGGAAGATCAGTGATTGATGGATATGACAGCAATCAAACTCTTTCTATTAAAATCAAAAAACTTGAAACAGTAGCTACTGTTTTGGATAAATTATCTGCAGTGGATGGTCTCCAAATTCAAAATACTTCATACGACATTGAAGATAAAGAAAAAGTATATGAAAAAGCCAGAGAATTAGCGTATCAAAAAGCTAAGGCAAAGGCTGATCAATTAGCAAAACTTGCTGGTGTAGGTTTAGGAAAAGTAATTTCTATCTCTGATATGACTATGGATATCACTTCCGTTCCTCAGTATCCTATGGTTAGAAATGCTATGGCTGATGGAATTGGTGGTGCAGGCGGAGGTGAGACTTCTTCAGTAGCTGCTGGTGAAATGGTGTTTGATATGAGTATCAACGTGGTATACAGTATTGACTAAAAATATATTAATTCACCAATTAATAAATGCTTCCAGAGCTTAGACTTTCTCAATTTACAGACCTTGTGCAACAGGGGATTACTACACTTTTTGGTGAACATGAATTTTTGATAATCTGAGAAGTGAGTAAGGTGAAGAAGCGAAATACAAGATTTTATATAGAACTTGTGGAATATCAGGGAAGTACTGTGATCGCACACGCCCATGGACTTATTAGCAATCAATCCATATTGCGAAAGCCTTTACAGGAACGGTGAATTACACTTGATGAAATTGTAGGTAAACAAATTTTGATGACCTGCAGGGTTAATTTTCACAAGGATTATGGTGTCCAGCTTCATATTCAGAATATTTCTTCAGAATATACTTTGGGAACTTTGAAAAAAAAAGAACAAGACATCAAAGGCGAACTCAAATCTTTGGGAATAGCTGAACTTAACAAACAAAAAAAACTGGGACTTCCTCCTTATCGTATTGCGGTTATTTCTTCTCCTAGTAGTGAAGGTCTCAAAGATTTCCTTCAGGTGATGCAGGAATCAGAATATTCTTTTTCTTATCAATTGTTTGAATCCGCTATTCATGGTAATAACGCTAATGGAGAGATTTATCAAGCCTTACAAAAAATATATAAACAGATTGATGAGGAGAAAAACTTTGAATTGGTACTTATAGTCAGAGGAGGTGGAGGAGCGAGCGGGGTAATGCGATACAATGATATCAATATTGCGAAGTGAATCTGTCATATACAGGT
>CAYVXG010000001.1:10251-29484 GCA_964455295.1 uncultured Candidatus Peribacteria bacterium | reverse complement strand
CCAGTTATGATGGCGGTGGGTCACACCAATGATCAAACGCTCCTAGATGAAATTGCCTGCTTTAGTGCAAAAACTCCTACCGATGCAGCTTATCAGATTATTTCTTATTATGAATATTTTCACCAAGTACTGAAAGAGCTCTATGAGCAGCTTAATCATGACTTGGAGGAGAAAAAACAAGATATTACACAGGAAATTGATAAACTGTACGAGGAGATTTGAAATATGATACAATCTAAACTTGAGACTTACAGAAGTAACATTCAGTCTTGGTATGAACTTATTAGCAATAGTAGACCAGAAAAAATGTTGCAATCTGGATATGCATTATTACACTCATTGGACTGAAAGCTTATGACTAAAAGAGCAATCGGAACATTGAAAAAGGGAGATGAATTGAAAGTAAAAGTATATGATAAAATATTGAAAGTAAAACTTGAAGATATGAATTAAGTGCACCCAAGCTTAAAATTTTATTTATTATTATATTCATTTATTATGAAAAATTGGTCGCCAGTAAAAATTTATTTTACCTTTGTAAGTATTGTTAGTATTATCTGAGCTATTATTGCTGGAGGTGCTACCGTGTATACTCTTTTTGATAAGGTTTTGATTTCCGATGAAGAGTATTTGGTAGGAGGAAATAGATCATATGAAATTACTCAATGCGAACAACCTGCTTACAAAAATGATCAAACAGTTGAAAAAACGCCAGATGAAATAGCAGCTTGTAAGGCTGATGCTACGCAAAGAGTATTGGTAGCAAGAAGTTATGAATTTAAATCTGATCTTATTATGGGAGCAGTACGATTAATTATTTGTGTTTCCGTATATGGATTTCATTATAGAAAATTGAAAAGCTATGCACAAGAAACTGAAATAAACTAAAAATAATAATTAAAATATTCTGGATATGAAAAAGTGGATAGTATGTGAAAATCTAAGATCTGCCTACAATGTGTGAAACATTATGAGAACTGCAGATGGGCTTGGTCGATGAGTCATTTTAGTGTGATATACAGCACCAAAAGATCATAAAAAAGTGATGAAAACTGCTCTTGGAGCAGAAGAAAATATTGAAATCTTACATTTCCAAAGTCTGGAAGAATTTTATGCTTGGGTAAAAAAAGAACAAGTAATCTTGGTTTCTGCGGAAAAAACTGATAGCAGTATTTCTTTGATTCAAGTACTTACTGAAAAATCAAGACTTATGGAAGTGTCTTCATTGGCTGTAGTGATGGGGAATGAAGTTACTGGTGTAGAAGAGGAAACTCTGAAAAGATCAGATTATATTACTCATATTGATATGAGCGGAACAAAAGAATCTTTCAACGTGGGACAAGCTGCTGCTATCCTCATGCGAGAATTAAATAAGATTGTTTCTTAGCTGTAGTGTATAGTAAACTGATCTCCATCAAGCAGAGCACAAATAGATTTAACCATAGTTTCAGGATCACAGTGATCTAAAGCATCTATATATTCTTCTTTTACTATGGCTATTCTTTCTTTTTTAATAACATCAAACAAACTTTCTTCTATAAACTGATTGTAGTTTGCAGTGCCTACATAATATGCAATCTTATATCCATCCTTTCTCGCTTCCCCAAATACTGTTAGTACATGCATTTCTAGAGGGGTAAAATTTAAAATTCTCATACTATATCTTTTAAATTGAAATAGTCAACTATTATTAGTACTTTTTTTGGTAAAGAAAAAAGCCCCGTGGAACGGGGCTTGTGGTTTTTTAATTTGTTAGCTACCTTATTGAAGATTATCGCCTTCTTCGGTTAGATTCCTTAGCTCATAGTATCCCCTGGCGATCCAAGGGTAGTCTTTTATGTATTCTACAGGAGTTATTGCGCTGCTGATATCATTAGCAGTAATAATATAGCCGACAAAATTATTTGAATCTTCCGGATCTCTATCTCCGTTTTTGAATGCATATACAACTATTTGAGTATTTTCATACGGATTAAATGGATTATCAGCTGGCTGGTAGATAAATGCATGTCTACTGCCATTTTTATCAATATGTGTATATTGATAGTTGCTGTTGTATCCTTTTTTCGCAGGTATTTTAAAGCCATGTGCTTCAATATACTTACACATTGATGTAAATCTTTTTTGATCCATAAGAGGTAGGGTATTCTTTAAAGAGTCAACAGTTTTCTTTAAAACTTGTTTAGCTAACTCTCTGGCTTTTAGCTCCTTTTCATAGGGAGTTAAAGTATCCACAGAGGCTTCAATTATACCCTCTTGAGTAGCTAATTTACGACCACTTTTGCTCTTACAACTTGTGATAAGCACTACTAACATTAAGAATAAAAAAATCTTTTTCATGTTTCTAAATTTTGTTTGTTTTTTTTATTTTGCGCTTACTCTTCAGGATTTTCAGCTCACTCCCTATTCTTAATTCAAGAACTTTTTCTTGAGACTATTAAAGAACATTATTTAATCCAACATTTTGGATACTTAATATATAATTATTTATTACTAAAAGTCAATAGCTTTGAGATTAAAATAATAATCCTATATTTTTTTAATACATAAAAATTCTTACTATCTACTTAATAAGCGGTAAGTACTTTTCAGGTTGATTTTTCTTGCTACTTTTGTACAGTTACTCCCATATGCGGGCGTGATGTAGTTGGTGTAGCATGGCAGACTTCAGCTCTGCCCGTACGGGTTCAAGTCCCGTCGCCCGCTAGTTTATACTACTCTCGATAAGTAATATTATCGGATTAGTGTTTTATTATTAAGTTATTCTATGAATTTTATTGTCTGATTATTGGTCCTAGGAGTAGGATTCTCAAGTATGTACTTTAGTGATGTTATGGTAAAATTTTGAAGAATGCAACGAGCAGAAAATAATCTGGGTGGAACAAGAGCCTTTTATGTCTTACTAGGTTTCATAATAGTAATAGTTGGTTTATTAATCATGTTTGGTGTAGTAGATCTCACTAATGACCCCACTACAATACAATATAATTAGTAATAATTTTAAATAAGCAGATTTACGTATTGAAATTAAAGAGGAGATTATTACTCTATGTCTCACACTGAAAAAATTAATAAAAGAAAAATTGATTTTGGGTAGATGGCGGAGTGGTCAATCGCAACAGACTGTAAATCTGTCGACGAAAGTCTACGTAGGTTCAAATCCTACTCTGCCCAAGTTTATTGAATTAAAAATGAATGTAAGGGCACTTAGCTCATTTGGTAGAGCACCTCGTTTGCACCGAGGGGGTGAGGAGTTCGAATCTCCTAGTGTCCACCATTAAATTGTGTATTCTTAATCATCAAATAATATGAAAAAATTATTACTTATAACTACCTTACTTACTCCAGCTTTGTTCTTAGTAGGTTGTAATACTAAGACTACTACGACTACTGATACAGTAATGACTGGAACGGTAATCACTGGTTCTATTACGGGTGAGGAAACTACGACAACAACTACAACAACTACAGAAACTACAACTGTGGATAGTGGAGCAATTGCTGCTAAAGGATCCTACACCATGGAGGAAGTAGCTAAAAATAATACTCCAGCTTCATGTTGGACTACGATAGATGGAATTGTCTATGATCTTACAGCTTGGATTAACCAACATCCTGGAGGGGACAAAACCATCCTCAAAATCTGTGGACTGGATGGAAGTATAGCTTTCAGTAGACAACATGGTAGGGATGCTATGTCTCAGAACATCTTAAAAGGATTTGAAATTGGTGTTTTAAAATAATAATAATATAGTATTAATCATAAGCTAATATATTAAAATTATCATGAATCATCTCATGGTATTTTTTATATCAATAATTTGTCTTGCAATTTGATTACAAAATGCTATACTCAGCACAGTATTTGATTATAAATACCAGAGAATGTTGGGTTCCAAAGCTTGGACTAAACAATTATTGCAATCTTGCAGTATGGCCCACATGAGGTAGAAAGTAATCAATAATAAGCATCAATATCAGATTATTTTTTATAATATTTCTGAGTTATTGTATCTATTATTGTAAACTCTTTAACTATCTCAACAACAAGATAGTTTTATTTTTTGTTTGAAAACGAATGGCAATCTCAAGAACTAAAAAAGAACAGCTTGTAGGGCTCTATGGAGAAATTCTTGACTCTGCTATCAATGCAGTAGTTATTTCTCAAGTAGGTCTACCTGTTAATGAAGTTAATAACCTAAGAAAGTCCCTCAAAAAAACTGGAGGACAACTTATGATAGTGAAGAAAAGATTGTTATTGAAATCTTTGGAAGGAGCTAAAAGTGTAGAAGCTGTGACACATAGTCAATTACCAGGATCTTTGATGTTGTTGTTGTGTAAGGATGAAAGTTCTCCACTTGCACCACTCAAAGTGATATCAGATTATACCAAATTCATCAAAAAAGAAGGATTACCATACACTGTACAATACGTAGGTGGATGGATGGAGAAAGCTTGGAAAGAAGGAACGTATGTATCAGAAATTGCAAATCTTCCAAGTAAAGAAGAATTGATTGGTAAATTCTTGTATCTTTTGAAGCATCCAGTATCTTCATTTGCGAGAGTTATTAGCGAAGTTGCTAACAAAAAAGCATAACAAAAATTGAATAAGCATATCAACATATTATTTATTATTTTATTATTCATATACCAAATGTCTAACGTAACTAAAATCTTAGATCTTGTAAAAGACTTATCAGTTGTAGAATTAAACGAACTTGTAAAAGCTGTTGAAGAAGAATTTGGAGTAACTGCTGCTGCAGGAGTTATGGTTGCTGGTCCAGCTGCTGGAGGAAGTGACGAAGGTGCTTCAAAAGACAGTGTTACTATCGAATTAGTTGAAGCAGGGCAAGCTAAAATCGCTGTAATTAAGGTAGTTAAGGAAATCCTTGGATGCGATCTTAAAGCTGCTAAAGATGATTATGTTGAAAAAGCACCAGTTGTTTTGAAAGAAAATGTTAAACTTGAAGAAGCTGAAGCTATGAAAGCTAAACTTGAAGAAGCTGGAGCTAAAGTTAACTTTAAGTAATACGTTTTATTTATTAGGGCTTTGATAGATTATGTCTACACAACTACAACAATTGTTATTGCAAAATAAAGCATTGCTTGGTAGCATTAAAAAACATGCTCACCCTAAAACAAGCCGTTTTTGGGCTGGAGAGGAAAATAATACTATTATCCTTGATGCTGAAAAAGTTGCAGAACAAATAGAAAATGCAAAAACTTTGATCGCTGAATACCGTAAAGAAAACAAAACAATCTTATTGGTTTGTGAAAAATTTATAGTATTGGATGATGTAGAAGAAATTGTAAAACAAACAGGTATCCATTATTTTTATACGGGTACTCCTAGTGGAATTTTGACTAACTTTGATACACTTCAACATACCATAAAGTCAATGAATAAACTAGAACAATTCGTTGCTTCTGATGATTTTGCTACCTTGACTAAAAAAGAACAACTTATGAAAAAAAGAAATCTTACAAAAATTCATAAGATTTATAAAGGAGTAAAAGAACTTAGAAAAAAACCTGACCTTGTAGTATTGGTAGAAGGTAAAATGCTTGCTAAATTTGTGGATGAAGTTGAAAAAACAAAAGCAAAAAGTATAGTTATTGCTAATACAGATTTTGATAGATATTTTGATGATCAAAACTTAATTATTGCAAATACGAAAAGTAAACAAGCTCTTTGATTTGTGATGAAATATATTTTTGGTCTTGCCTAACATACTGAATTTGTTTAATTTTTTATTAAATTATGTACAAATTTCATGGAGAAGCAAGTTAACATTAATACTGTAGCTGAAGAAGTGTATGTTCCTAGTTCTCTTGAGAGAAAAAGAAGTGTATTAATGTACTTTTTGATAGGAATTATTATCAGTATAGGTAGATCGGGATTAACAGAATTTGAACAATATCATATTAGACAAGCACTGTGATTTTGGTTAGTTATTATATTATGGGTTTTAGCTGTAAGTATATTACTTATTATACCAAAGATACGAATACTATTCTTACCTATAAGTTTGATATTACTAGTATATTTGGTGGTCTTCATTCGTGAATGTCTAGCTGGAACTTGGAAACAAAAAGAGAGTTTAAATAAAAAAATGTTTTATGGATTATGAAGTTGGATTCTTAATCTCTTTGAGAATTAAAAGAGAATTAATAAAAAACTAACTTCATTTATATTATCTTTTCCTATCTCATGAAAACTCTTAAAATGATTGTTATCATATTATTGGCGGTAATGTTGGTAGGATCAATGCTCTTGCCGTTATTTATGTACTTATAATATAATCAGAATATTTTATAATCTTATTTTCTTATTATGAATGTATCAGTAGAACTCGTTAAACAATTGAGAGATATTACTATGGCGTCTTTGAAAGATTGTAAAGACTGTCTCATTGAAGCTGGAGGTGATCTTGAGAAAGCACAAGAACTTCTTAAGAAAAAAGGAATTGCATCTGCAGGTAAAAAATGAGATAGAGAAACCAAAGAAGGTAAAATCGGATATCTCATTAAAGATAAAAAAATCGCTGTAGTAAAATTAGGTTGCGAGACAGATTTTGTTGGGAAAAATGAACTTTTCACTGGACTAATCCAAGATGTACTTAATATCGCTATCAATTATGAATGTTCATCCTTTGATGAATTAAATGATTCTGTAAAAACTCAAATTAATGAAACTGTGGCTGAGGTTATTGGAAAGCTCGGAGAAAATATGAAAATTATGGAACTTTTTGTAAAAACTATTCCTAGTGAAGATGTGTATGTATATACTCATGCTGGAAGTAAATTAATTTCTGTAATTTACTATAATCCTATTGCTGGAGATGTTACTGAAGATATTAAAAAAGTAGCGTTACAAGTTGCTGCTATGGATCCTCAACATTTGACTATTGAACATATTCCTGCTGAGCATATTAGTATGATGACTAAGGAATTTGAAGAAGAAGTGAAAGCGAGCGGAAAACCAGAGGCTGTAATTCCTAATATTGTTGCTGGTAAACTTAGCAAAAAATATTCTGAAATTGTTCTTCATGAACAAGGGTATATGGGAGATGAAACTCAAAAAATTAAACATATCATAGAAGGAAAAGCTACTCTTATTGGATTCGAAAGAATCGGGTTTGCTAATTAATTATAAATTTATATATTCAGATTATACTATCTTATGAAATTGTACGAACTCATAATTGTGCTTGATCCAGCTTTATCTACTGAGGATTCAAAAGAATTAATAAACAAAGTAGAAGGACTTTTCCCTGGTGGAATCAAACAAAAGGATGATATTGGTTACCAAACAATCTATAATGTTCATGGATTGAAAAAAGGTTCTCAAGCTTATTTCATTTCTTATTTGTTGGAAGCAGATCATCTCCAATTACCAGAAATACAACAAAAAATGTCTTTGTATAAAGGTTTATTGAGAAGAATATTCTTAGCTCACGATGCAAAAAATCCATTTGTAGTTTTCCAAAATATTGGTGATACTTATACGGATAAATTACTTCAACTTGCGAGTAAAGATAAGAAAGCTAAGAAAACAAGAGATCAAAAACAACAATTATTGGACACTGCAAAAGAAACAGAAATCGAGATCGTGGAAGGAGATGAGGATGAAACTGATGCAGAATAATCAAACATACAGATATTGAATATATACTATACAATTTATAATTTTTGAAACTCATTATGAAGTTAAAAAAAACTCCTAAACTTATCGTGCCAATACAGGATGTTAACTGGAAGAATATTCCGTTATTAAATTTCTACAACAATAGATTTTGATACATCAAACCAAGAAAATACACTGGTAATAGTGTAAAATATCAAAAGAAAATTAGAAACGCAATTATTATCGCAAGACAATTAGGATTACTACCTTTCAGTAAATAATAATTTTAATGATATTACGAATATAAATAACATAGCGTTCCGCCTCTTATTATCTCTTAATTATTATGTATAATGGCTAGCAAACTTAGAAGAGCAAGAAAGATTAAATGGTCAAAAAGATTGAAAACTCATGGGTTTATGATTAGAATGTTGACGAAAAATTGAAGAAATGTCCTCAAAAGAAGAAGAGAAAAAGGAAGACATCAATTGACTCCTCAAAAGACTAAATAAGTATGGTTTGGTAATTCAGATTATCAAATTTTTTCCCTAGAACAAAAATCATATTTATCATCAAATCAATCTTAATATGAGCAAATTAGTAAATAAACATATTACTGCTAAACAAAATTCAAGCAGACTTTTTTTGAAACCGCTTCATAGTATGGATATTCATAATTTTGAATTTCCAGATCTCTTGTTGACTCAAAAAGAGGGTTTTCAAAGATTTGAACAGTATTTCCTTCCTAAATTATTTGAAGAAATTTGTCCAATAGAGGATATTGCCGGAGAAAGATTGGTATTGCATATTTCAGATTTAACGATCGTGAGAAACTTTGCAGGTAATGGAGATGATATCTCTGATGCTGAGCTTGATAGAATAGTCGTAAATTGCAAGAAAAAAGAACTTACTTATGGAGGTGTTATCAATTGTAAAATTGAATTGATTGATAGATCTGCGGGAGAAGTATTGTATGATGGAAGGGCGAATATTGGAACTATGCCATTGATGACCAAGGCGGGAACCTATATTATTAATTGAGTTGAAAACGTTATTGTAAATCAGATTATCAGATCCTACGGTATTTTCTATAAATTCGATAAAAAAGATTATTCATATAGCTTCCAAATTATTCCTCAAGAAGGATCTTGGTTTAGTGTAGCAGCAGAAAAGACAGGACAAATTACGATCAGAATTAACAAGTCAAGAAAATTCCCAATTACTGCTTTACTTAGAGTATTTGGATTTGAAACTGATGAACAAATTAGAGAATTATTTACTGGAATCTTTGAAGAAGAAGATTTTGATTATATCAATTATACACTCAAAAAAGATAGCACCCTCAATATGCAAGATGCTGCCTTATTTATTTATAATAAGCTTAGACCAGGAGAATTGGTAGATGTAGATAATGCGATCAGATATATTAGAGAACTCTTTGATTCAGAAAGAATTTTCTTGGGATCAATCGCAAGAAGAAAGATTAATGCTAAATTAGGCTTACCAAGAACTAAAGATACTAATCATATCAATCCAGATGATATTGTAGAAGCTATCAAGTACCTTTGTCATTTTGCTAATGGTAAGAAAGGATTTTTCGCTGATGATGCAGATCATTTGAGTAATAAAAGAATTAGAACTATGGGAGAATTGCTTTACGCTTATCTCCAACCAACCCTCAAGCGTTTCCAAAAAAATACAAGAGGTAAACTCTCTGTACTTTCACTTGAACAAAAAATTCCTCTTTGGGAAGATCAAGATGATAAGAAGAAAGATGATATTGATGACATGATTAGTGGATTGGATGATGACGAAGTAGTGAGCGATGAGGTAGTAGAAGAAGAAGAGGAAGAAGAAGTAATCCAAAAAACTGATGACGAAAAACTCGAAGGGTTGATCGGATCAGTATTGATGGATAATGTAGTCTATGAAGATAAGATGCTTATCAAAAAAGGAGTTAAAATTACTTCTAGTCATATCAAACTACTCAAAAAACATGCAATTGAATATGTAATAATCAGACCGCAACTCAAATTAGTTGACGTAGTGAGTTTCAAGATGATTGATAGTGCTATCAAATCATTCTTTGCAACTTCTGAACTCAGTCAATTTGCTGCAAATACAAACCCTATTGCTGAAACAGAACATAAAAGAAGAATTACTGCTGGAGGACCTGGAGGTTTGAGAAAACAAACAGCTAAATTTGAAGTACGTGATGTGCATTTGTCACATTATGGAAGAATTTGTCCTATTGAAACGCCAGAAGGACAACAAATTGGTTTGGTAATTCACCAAGCTTTGTATAGTAGAGTAAATGAAGATGGTTTCTTGGAAACTCCTTCAATCAAAATAACAAGAAATGTATCCATTAATAAAGAATCTTTAATGAACAGAATCATTGAAGAGAATGTAGTAGATGCAAAAGGTAAAATTATTGCGGCAGAAGACACTTATATTACTAAAGATAATGTAGATGCTATTATCACCGCACTCACCAAAGCAAATAAAAAAACTCTGGATATTAGACCTTTTATTACTGGAGAAATTGAATATATTTCACCTGAAAATGATCATAATTATACTGTAGGAGAATCTACAGTAAAACTTGATGAACATGGTAATATTATACCAAGAAGAATTCCAGCAAGAGGATTTGATCAGTTTGGACCAAAGATTGATATGTATCATGTAAATGATCTTACTCATATTGACTTCTCTCCGTTCCAATTATTCTCACCTGATGCTTCAAGTATTCCATTCATCGACCGTGATGATGCGGATCGTGCTTTGATGGCTGCAGCCATGCAGAAACAAGCAGTATCACTTTTGAAACCTCAAGCGCCGTATGTTGGTACTGGAGTAGAACGTGATATTGTTAAACTTTCTACATCAGTAATTAGTGCTGAAGGAGAAGGAGAAGTGATCTATGTAGGAGGAAAGAGATCAGGAGATGAACAATATGGAGGAGTTGATTACATTATTAAAGTACATTACGATAAATTGGGTAATAAAAAGAATCTTATCAAAGAGTACGATCTCCAAAAATATAGTATGTCGAACCAAAAATCTCTCCTTCATTTGAGACCAACGGTTACTTTGGGACAAAATGTGAAAGTAGGAGATATCTTAGCAGAAGGGCAGTCTGTAGTAAATGGTGAACTTGCGCTTGGTACCAACTTGAGAGTGGCGTTTATGCCTTGGGGAGGATATAATTATGAAGATGCGATTATTATTTCAGATAGATTGGTAAAATATGATAACCTGACTTCTATTCATATTGAAAAATTTGAAATTGAAGTAAGTGACACTAAACTATGACCAGAACAAACTACGCCAGATATTCCAAATGTAAGTATGGCTAAATTGAAAAATTTGGATGAAAATGGAATTGTGCGTATAGGATCTATTGTAAAAGGAGGAGATATTTTAGTTGGAAAAATTTCTCCAAAATCAGAAGGAGAATTATCAGCTGAAGAGAAGTTGATTCAAGCAGTATTTGGAGAAAAATCTAAAAATGTTAAAGATAGTTCATTATATCTTCCTTCAGGATCAGAAGGAAAAGTACTCGATGTAGTAGTACTTGATAGTAAAAAAGGAGATAATCTTATGGCTGGAGTAAAAAATAAGATTACTATTTTCGTGGCTACTAGCAGAAAAATTGAAGTAGGAGATAAATTGGTAGGAAGACATGGTAATAAAGGTATTATTTCTGTAATTTTACCAGAAGAAGATATGCCATATACGGCAGATGGGAAGCCAGTAGATATTATTCTCAATCCACTTGGAGTAGTATCACGTATGAATATTGGGCAAGTTCTTGAAAATCATATGGGTCTTATTGCTAAACTTACAGGCTACAATTTTGCAATTCCATTATTTAGTGGATTTGGTGTGGATGATGTGAGAAATTATTACACTGGAAACCTTACAGATACTGACATAAATAATTTGAAGAAATCAGGACTCAATGATACACAAATAAATCAGATTATTTCTACTATTAAAGATGCTAAATTGCCAGATAATGGTAAATTTGATATGTTTGATGGAAGAAATGGAGATAGATTTGACCAAACAGTTTCAGTAGGGTACATGTATATCTTGAAACTTGAGCATATGGTGGAAGACAAGATCCATGCGAGATCTGTAGGACCATACTCATTGATTACTCAACAACCATTGTCTGGAAAAGCAAGAGATGGAGGACAAAGATTTGGAGAGATGGAAGTATGGGCGCTTGAAGCTTATGGAGCAGTTCACACTTTACAAGAAATGCTTACTATCAAATCTGATGATATTGCAGGTAGAAATAAGACCTATGAATCTATTATTAAAGGTAAGAAGATTCAAATGTATTGAATTCCTGAATCATATTACTATCTTGCTAATATGTTCAAAGGATTGGGACAAAATATCGTTGCACTTAATAAGGAAGAAATTAGTAAGATACATAATGAAAGAAAAGAAAAAATAATTAAACTTGGACTCAAACAACTCAGTGATGTAAGTGAAGCAGTAAGTGATGAAATTGAGGAGAATAAAACTCCAGGATTACTCAAGAAAATCGAACCAGGTGTAGAAGTAGATGATATCCTTGATGATATTGCCACTTCAGACGATGAAAGTGAAAATGAATAATAGTGTATAATATGCCTACAAATAGTTAATTCTGAAGTTAGACTCGAAATCATATAATTTTATATTTTATATTATAATTATTTATTATGACTGAAAACAGAAAACACACTAATTGTAAAAGTTTAGGACTATTAGTATTGAGAATTGTATTGGGAGCAGTATTTATCTATCATGGTATTACTAAATTTCAGAACCCTGGTATGGCTGAATTCGTGGGTGGAGCTGCAGCAAAATTGGGACTTACATTCTTCTCAGCAGAAATCTGGTTTAATATTGTTAAGTACGTAGAAGTAGTTGGAGGAGCTATGCTTATCCTTGGTTTATGGTCAGGAATTGCTACTCTCTTATTGTTAGCTGTAATGGTAGTAGCTATCAATACAAAAGGTTGGACTATTGGTCAATCAGAATTGGAAATGGTGTTGGGAGGTTCTTTGATAGCACTGATGCTTAGCGGAGCTGGTAAATACGCTTTGACTAGCAAAAAATATCATAAAGCTGTTTGTTGTAATGGTAACTGTGACTGTGGTCCAGACTGTAACTGCCGTAAAGATACTGAAACTGTAGTAGTACCAGCAAAAAATGAAAAAGCAAAACCAGAAATTATGGAAGTATAATTAATTATAAATAATCTGAAAATGCCTCTATGATAATTTCTGGAGGCATTTTTAAAATCTCAAAAAAGAAGGATAATCTATTGATTTTTATTATCCATTTTCTATCTTATATATTACCCTTTTGGAAGGTGTTATATCAGGATGTTCTGGTATAAAAAAAATAAGAAATATGAATAAGACAAACAAAAACGAGACCATGAAAGTGAAATCAGTAAGGTTTTCTGATCCTGAAGAACTGAAAAGAAAACAAAAAATTGCGAAGATGTCTTTGAAGGTTCTCGCCTTCATCTACCCTGACACTAAAAGTGTCATCAAAGTAGCTTTGAAAAAATGTAAACTTCCAAAGCCAGACACTGAAGCACGAAAAAATGTTTTCCTTTCCGAGGTAAAACTTACTATGGTTGATGGTTCAGAACACTTGGGTTATGTAATCCAGGCTAACCCGATGGGAAGCCACGTTCTCAAACCGATTATTATAGGCCTCCAAAAAGAAGGGAAAGCATTCGATCTGACTTCTTTCTGGTCTCATTAGAGGTATCACTTTCGTCTCAAAAACTCGTTTATAGAATTCTATAAACGAGTTTTTTGTAAATTCTATTGACTTTTGATTTTATTTGTTTATTTAACGTAGAGTATTAGGGTGTTCCTAGTATGCTAAAAATAAAACTATGCAGATAAATTTAAAAGGTTCTCAACTTAAAAGTGGGAAAAAACAAAAAAACGAAAGTGCTACTACGATTGCAAAAATTTCTTTTGCTGGGAAAGTAGAAATTAAGAAACAGTTTATTGACAGAGAAGATGTCCCACAAAAAAACGGACATAAGAACGTATCCTTTGTTCCAGGATTTATTGAAATCCAGGGTAAAAAAATTCCGTGTTTTGATGTCAATGTTACACCGGCTGGTAGCAAAATGATTCGCCCAGTCATTAAGTCTCTGCACCAACGTACTTCACATTTAGTACACGAGATTTATTTTTAAAAAATCTCCTTAGGGATTAATTTGCCACCCCTGTCCTCAGGGGTGGTTTTTTGTTATTGACTTTTTGTATTATTTCATTATTTATATCTTGTACTAGTTTCTAGTATAGAACAAAAAAAAAGTTAATTGTTATGACAAAACAACAAAATCTTAGAAACCAGCTAAATGCTAGGGGTTCTATAGGAATTTTAACTATTCCTCCTCCTTTTAAAACATTACCAAAGAAAACCTCAAAAGGAGCAATAAATAGCAATAGCGAACAAATTTATGAAAAAATTTGTTCCTACTCCTATGAAAACCGTGCATTTATTTGCACAGAGGTAAAAAAGAAACTTGAAAAAAAAGTTTCCACTACTCTTGATGTTCAACCAAACTTCATGTACACTTTTGCTTATCGAACCTGTGAAGGAGTGTTGCAGCCAGGCTACTTTGTGAAGTGTAGTAGTAATGACGCTGATTTTCTAAAAGAAAGTCTCCAACTCTTGAAAACTCAAGGAGTAGGAAAAGTATTTTTGTTCTAAGAAAACCATTAAAGCCCAAAATTCTCCTTGTCGGTGTTTACGATAAGGGGATTTTTTTATTTTCTCCTGCTTGATTTCCCTAGAAAAAAATCCATTATCAGTACATTATAGTGGATATCAGTAAAAAATTATATTTGTAAATTGTTTTTTCTCTGCTTATCTTTATAATAATCCTAACTTTATATTCTTTGAATTAAAAATATGTATGTACCTACTATTATAGAAAAAACAGCTAATGGAGAAAGAGCTTGGGATATTTTCTCAAGACTTGTAGAAGATAGAATTATCTATATGGGTTCAGCAGTAAACGCTGATGTAGCTAATCTGGTTATTGCTCAATTATTATTCCTCAATAAAAAAGATCCAAAAAAAGATATCATTATGTATATTAATAGTCCAGGTGGAAGTGTTACGGATGGGCTTGCAATTGCTGATACTATGCAAATGATTAGTAATGATGTGGTGACAGTGTGTGTAGGTATGGCTGCAAGTATGGGAGCCCTCTTACTAACTATGGGAACCAAGGGTAAGAGATTTGCCTTACCTCATAGTGAAATTATGATTCATCAGCCTTTAATTTCTGGAGGAGGTTTGAGTGGTCAAATGAGTGATATTGAGATTGCTGCTAAACATGGTATGAGAACTAAGCAAAGAATTAATCAAATCATCGCTCATACTACTGGGAAAAGTCTTAAACAAGTAGAAAAAGATACTGATAGAGATAACTATCTTACTGCGGAACAAGCGGTAGAATATGGGCTCATTGATAAAGTTATCGGTGCATATGATCTTTGGAAAGAGGTAGGAAATATTAAATAATTTTATGTAAGTTTTACTTATGAAATCAATTATCAAATCAATACTTCACTTTCTGATCATTATTACGAGTTTTTATCTTGCGTATGTCACTCGTGGATATACAGATCTCATCCCTTTTACACAACTTCATATACCCGTACTCAATTTTAAGGAAACCATGACTTACGGCATTTTGTGTGCAGGATTATTTGTTATTATTGGAATAATTTACAAACTCTATCCGATTCATAGAATAAATTATAATTATCTGAAAACTTTTTTTGAATCGAGTGTAATCTGGCTGGTCTGTAGTACCTTTTTGGCATATTTTGGGGCAGGGTTTATCTTTATGAATGGTATTTCAAGATTGGTCATTGTCTTTGGATTTGTACTGTCTATGATATTGATTCTTATTATTGATACTTTATTGGATGTAGCTTTACCCAGCCATCGTCAAAAACTTCTGATTATTAATAATACTGATAATGAAGAAATAATCTGAAACCTACGTGAATTTGAATCTATGGATCAAGTAGTAATACCTTTTCAGGATGAGTTTTACTTCAAAGATCTTATTAAAAAATATGAGCCACATTCTTTATTAGTATTGGGAGATGTTCCTCGTGAATCTTTGCAATATCTAGCTGATAAAGCGAACATTGCAGGTATTGATATGGTGCATGTTTCAGAAGGGATGTTACTGGATGATTTGAATTTTCAGATAACGAGACTGGGACCTTTGCTTGGGTTGCAGTATCACTCTCATATTATTACAGAACGGGATGCGGTGATTAAAAGAATATGTGATATACTCTGATCTGCTATAGCACTGATACTTTTGAGCCCTGTAATGATTGTTACTGCAATCTGGATAAAAATACTTGACAAATGACCTATTTTATATAAACATAAGAGAGTCGGAAGGAATGGGAAAATGTTTGACTATATCAAATTTAGATCCATGTATGTAGAATACTGTACTGGAGATTATTTTGGAACTTCACAATCTCAAGAATACCGAGATAAACTTCAAAAGAGTGAACTTAATGTGAGAAAAGGGGAACTACAAAAAATTCAGAATGATCCGAGAATCACTCCGATAGGAAGAATTATCAGAAAATACAGTATCGATGAATTACCTTCACTGTGGTGTGTCCTGAAAGGTGATATGAGTATGATAGGTCCCAGACCCCATCTTGACTTTGAAGTAGAAAGGTATCAACCGCGAATGAAAAGACTGCTCTCTGTAAAACCTGGAATGACCTGTTATTCACAGATCTATGGGAGAGATAAACTTCCTTTTACTGATGAAGCAAAATTTGATATCTATTATATACAAAACTGGAGTTTAATATTTGATTTATATATTGTGGTAGCTACTTTTAAAGTATTATTTACTGGAAGATAAAAGACTGATTATTTATATATTATTATACAAAAATATGATTACAAGAAATCCCCTAAACGCACCTGTGGAAAATGTGTTTACTAAAGAGAATGTACAATCTGTCGTAAAAGACCTAAAAAAAAATGCTCATACAGTAGGAAATTTCCTTAAAAGAATGGGAAATGAGGTTATAGATATATTCAAATTTTCTAAAAATATAAATAAGATATTTGATGATGGAGATGTAATTTCATCTAAATCACAACTTGAAGAGGATCAAATTATTATTTTGAGAAAAGAATACGAAGAGAAGATAAAAAATGAAAATAGCAACGTTCAATAATCTGATTATTTTTTAATATATTTTGAAGAAGATTTTATAGTTGTCATATAGGGTTTTCTTCACTTAATTGCTCTTTCAAAAGACTCAAAAATAATTAATCTTATAGTTAGATCTATAAGATTTTTTCTTGCATTTCTAAGCTCAATAAAAGCTTCTTTTTAGATTATAAGATACCCTCTTGATAATGGCATATGATAGTAGTAGTATTGTGGTTTTGGAGTGATTGGAACCAGTGAGACAAAGGCCTTGAATGTATATAGGTTCGACTGATCTCAGAGGTTTACATCATCTTATTACCGAAATAGTAGATAATGCTATCGATGAAGCCTTAGCAGGTTTTTGTCATCATATTACGGTGAAACTTTGTGCTGATTGACGAGTAGAGTGTTATGATGATGGGCGTGGAATTCCTACTGATATTCATCCTAAGACTGGAAAGTCGACAGTAGAAACTGTGTTTACAGTGCTTCATGCTGGAGGTAAGTTTGGTAAATCAGCCTATAAAATATCTGGAGGTTTACATGGAGTAGGAGCGAGTGTGGTAAATGCACTTTCTGAACATCTTGAAGTATTCATTCATAAAGAAGGAAAATTGTGGTATCAAAAATATAGTAGAGGAGTAGGGCAAGGAAAATTAGAAATAATCTGAGATACTGATAAGACAGGAACTACGGTGAGATTCTTACCAGATTCTTTGATTTTTGAAACTATCGTATTTAATGCTCATACTGTATTTACAAAATATAGACAAACTGCGTATCTTACACCAGGAGTTTCATTTACTGTAATTGATGAGATCAATGACAAAAAAGAAAGATTCTTCTTTGAAGGTGGAATCGGAACATGGATCGTTTCTATGACTGAAGACCAAAGAACTGTGATCAAGCCTATAAGACTGGGTTCTGAAAATGATGAACTCGCCATTGATATGGTATTCAACTATATTGATAGTACGAACGCAAATATCCTTAGTTTTGTAAACAATATTAATACTCCTGATGGAGGTACTCACTTACTAGGATTTAAAGATGGTTTACTCAAAGCAATCAATGAAATTAGTAAAACTAAAGGTAAAGTAGATAGCAAGATTGGAGAATTTCAAGCCTCTGATATCTCTGATGGGCTGTACGCCATTGTTACAGTAAAAGTTCCCAATCCAGAATTTGAAGGACAAACAAAAGGAAGACTTGGAAATAGTTATGTACGTAAAGAAGTAGAAGCTTTAACCTATGAAACTCTCATTAAATATTTCAATGAAAATGAGGAAGAATTTGATAAACTGCTTGAAAAGATCCAATTGAGTGCAAAAGCAAGACTTGCAGCTAAACTGGCAAGAGAAACAGTACTCAGAAAATCTCCACTTACTGCTGGGGTGCTTCCTGGAAAATTAACTGACTGTAATACAAAAAACAGATTAGCTGCTGAGTTATTTATTATCGAGGGAGATAGTGCGGGAGGTACAGCAAAACAAGGAAGAGATAGTTTTTATCAAGCTATTTTACCTCTCAAAGGTAAGATTCTCAATACAGAAAAAGCTCATATTCAGACTATGCTTGCCAATAATGAAATTAAATCACTTATCATGTCTATTGGTATTGGTCTCAAAGACAATATTGGTATGACTAAACTCAGATATGGTAAGATTATTATCATGACCGATGCCGATGTGGATGGATCGCATATCCGCGTTCTTATTCTCACATTCTTCTTCCGTTTCATGAGACCTTTGGTAGATGCTGGACATGTATATATCGCAGTACCGCCAATCTATAAAATTTCCAGTGGAAAGAAAATGGTATACATCTATGAACCAGGCAATAAAACTCTCGATGAATTAGCGAGAGAAAATGGATTTGATGGGAAATATGAAGTACAAAGATACAAGGGACTTGGAGAAATGAACTATGACCAACTTGGTGAAACAACAATGAACCCAAACACTCGTAGTATCAAAAAAGTTCAAGTGGATGATGCTGAAGAAGCTGATAAATTGTTTAGAATCTTGATGGGGGAGGATACTGATTCTAGAAAACACTATATTCTCAGTCATGCTAAGAGTGTGAAAGAGTTGGATGTATAAAAATAATCTGAAAATTGTCATATATGAAAAACCAGCAAGAAAATCCTGCTGGTTTTTTTGTAATTACATTCCCACACATATTTTACTGGTTTTTTTGGTTGTTAATTTGTTTATCACTCATATTGCTCACTAGCCATTAGTTTCCTTATAAAATAGTATAAAATCATAAAGAGCATCCATCCTATAGTATATACTATACTATCCCTTGTATTACTCTCATAGAACCCCTCTAATGATCTTACAAA
>CAYVXG010000001.1:9113-10241 GCA_964455295.1 uncultured Candidatus Peribacteria bacterium | reverse complement strand
CCTTTCAGAGTTTTGATCTTTTCCCAAGTAAGGAGAACTAAGAGAATTATTGCTATTAATAACCGTATAGGCCTAAAAGCTATATCTATAGAAATTAAAGCCATACACTTGAGTATTATTCCTCCTAGAAGCCCTCCTCCAAAAGAATAATTTATTCGCTGTAAAAGTTGGTTTTTTGTAATGATGGTTTTTTATTTTTTTCGTATTTTTTAATTTTCAGTAAAATATTAATGAGCTACCAAGAAATCTTGGACTACCAATGTATTATTATTTACAATGATTTGTTAAGTAGTTAGACAGAAAAAGAAAAGTGATTTAGATCATATTAATAATATCGTAAACCAACGATGATAGCTATCACATAAATAATGACGATCACAGCAAATCGCTTGAGAAAGCTCATTTTGATAGTCTTATGTCTGAAAGTTTTCATTCCTATGTATCAGCCTATTCGACCTCACAATGCGCACAATAATAATAAGGTATATTCAGAAACACGAAAAAGACTCTTATTAGCTTTATATTTATCGACTCACCGTGCAATGAAAGTGATACAATTGATAAGGAGGAAATATACTCGAAGTAAGCTAGACATGGTTAATACATAATAAATAATTATTGGTAATCAATCCTTGATTAAAAAAATCTTACTGAATGTAAGATTATAATAAGTAATTTTAAGTATATTTAGTGGAGGTACCTGCGGGATTCGAACCCGCGGTTGTAAAGCTTTGCAGGCTCCTGCATTGGACCACTCTGCCAAAGTACCATAAGCCCATATATAATTATGTGAACTCTAGTATCAAGATTGTTTTGAAAGCCAAGAAAGAGTAAAATTGATTTGAAACTGGTGACCAATTGAATATAGTGAGTTCGATAAGTCGCAGTTCTCTAGCGATAAATAAATAATCTGATTATAAAATATTTAGTCCTTTTATTCTTTATAATATGTCAAACATTATACCTTTGGGAGATTATGTACTCGTAGAAACTATTGAAGAAGAAACTCTCAATGCTGGTGGGGTTTTCCTTATGGATTCAGGGAAAGATAAACCAGGATTAGGGAAGGTGTTGGCAATCTGACCAGGAAAAATAGGTGAAACAGGAGTAGTAATTCCTATCAAAGAT
>CAYVXG010000001.1:1666-9103 GCA_964455295.1 uncultured Candidatus Peribacteria bacterium | reverse complement strand
GTTTTCTTTTCTAAATATAGCCCTGAAGATATTGAGATTGATGAAAAGAAGCTTACTTTAGTAAAATATGCAAGCATTTTTGCGAAAAAGACTTCATAAAAAGCCGATAATCTCATTGATTTTAGGAAGGAGATAATTATTGGTTTTAGTCTGTCAAATATGAGATTTGATGGGTCTGTAGCTCAGGGGTTAGAGCGCTCGGCTCATAACCGATTGGTCGTTGGTTCAATCCCAACCAGGCCCATTTTTTTTTATTGCTTTTTTGAAGCGTAATGATTATAATGAGTTAATTTTACTAATCATTGTTTATTATGGGTATTCATCATCCTCTTCAACCACTTCAAATAGCACAGGATCAAGTATTTCAAATAGGAAGACTTATTGATAGAGAGCTTTCCAAATTGGTTTTACCACAAGGAGATTTCATTCTAGATTATTGAAAAAATATAGTTCCCATTCATGACTATATTATTACAGAACTATCGAGTAGAGACTTATGGACAAAAAAAATTAGAAGTAGTATTGATTCCTATTTTTCTTACTTTGCAGAGGCTAAGAATTTTATAAAAGAAATGTCTCATTTACATCCTATAGATAGTGAGATTGTTATTAATCAACTCAAACATTTCAAAAAAGATCTTACTCATAACTGGTCTATTCTTGAGAAAGAAATTGCTCACAACCAAGAAGATTTAGCCAAAGAAATGCTTAAACAATATAGTAGTGAATTGTACGAATGATTTGCTAACGAAAAAGGAATTGTAGATTTGAATGATACAGATGGGTTTCTCCCTCTAGTGGAAAATAAAAATCTCCCCCTTTCTGATCAGATTATTATTAAGAATGTAAATAATGGAGCAAGGCGTGTTAAAATATATGGAATGATAGCACAAGTATTGATTGAAAAATTAGATAAGATTAATCCAGTAGAAAAAAATTTTCAAGTAATGCTTGAAGATATATACCAAAAATACATAGATATTAATGCGATATTTGAAAAAACCTTCCTTGAGAATAAATTCCCTACTAAAGATAAAGAGTTTTTTGAGCGTCAATGGTTAGAATATGAATCTATTATTGATAAAGCCTGAGAAGAACTTTACCTTGGGAAATTAAAAAAACATTGGCTTGATTATCTTTCTGAAAGAAAAGAGCTCGTGAAACAACAAGAATTTATGAATATCCCAGAGGATAAAAAAATCGTAGCAAGAGAGTTCTTATTTGCATTAAAATATGATGAATATGATCTTACTCTAGCGGAATATACCTCTAAAATTAAGCAGGATATTGAAGCGAACAAAAAGGAATATGAGAAATGAGCTGAGGCATATTTAAAGGAAAATAAGCAAGCAAAATATGATGAAAATGGCAAAGGAATAGCCACTGATCCTGAATTGAAAGCAGATATTTTAAAAAATTATTATATACTTCGAGCGGCGGAATTTTTCTTGCAAAATTCCTAATTTTCTTTTATTAATTCAAAGCCAGAATATTGTTCTGGTTTTTTTATAAAGTCAATACTATCCAGCAATTTGATTTATTGCTTAGAACCTTTGATTGAAAGCGGAGTAAGAAAAGTTATATACTATTTATTTCGATCCTAATCTTTAATTTTTTACACAAGACCCTATGTCTTTTTCAAAAAGATTTGATACCGCTAGAGAAGCAAAAATATATAAACAGTCGGTAGAAGCTGGATATTTCAAACCTGAATATAACCAAAATAAATCAAATGAAACCTTCGTAGTACCTATTCCGCCACCAAATGTAACGGGAGTATTACATATAGGACATGGACTTTTTATTACTATTCAGGATGCTTTTTGTAGATTTCATAGAATGAAAGGGAAACAAGTGCTTTGGGTGCCTGGCACAGACCATGCAGGTATTAGCACTCAAGTACAGGTAGAGAAAAAACTTCAAAAGGAACAAGGACTTTCCAGACATGATATTGGTAGAGTAGACTTTCTTGCTAAAACACGAGAATTTGCCTCAGAACATCGTCAGATTATTTTAGATCAATTCAAACTTCTTGGAGCGAGTGTGGATTGGGATAGAGAACAATTTACTCTTTCTGAAGGACTCAGTAGGGCAGTGAGAAAATCATTTAGAAATATGTATGATCAGGGTAAAATCTACCTTGGATATCGTATTTCTAACTGGTGTAGCAGATGTCAAACTGTGCTTAGTGACGCAGAAGTAGACATGATTCCTAGTAAATCTACACTCTATCAAGTGAGATACTTTTTGATTGGGGGTAAAAATGTACATATTGATGTATTTACTACGAGACCAGAAACAATACCTGCGGACGTAGCTTTGGCAGTAAACCCATTGGATAAAAGATATAAACATCTCATCGGAAAAGAAGTAATGGTTCCATTTGTAAATCGTAAAATCCCAGTAATTGCTGAAGAATCAGTAGATATGGATTTTGGTACAGGTGTTCTCAAAATTACCCCTACTCATGATGCTACAGACTTTGATATCGGTACGAAACACGGTCTACCATTGGATACTTTTGCATTGGATAAAAATGGTAAATGGTCAGCAATGGTTCCAGAATTTGCAGGTATGGAAGTGGAAACATTTTTTGATACCTATATTGATAGGCTCAAAGAAATTGGTAATCTTATCGGAGAAACGGAATATGAAAATAGTGTACCTCATTGTGAAAGATGTGGTCATAAGATCGAACCTATGGCAAGTGAACAATGGTTTGTGGATGTTAATGAATATGCTGAAAAATCAATGCAAGCTATTGACACCGCACAGGTACATATTCACCCAGAAAGATTTATCAATACTTTTCACCAGTGGTTGGATAATATCAAACCTTGGTGTATCAGTAGACAGCTTCGATGGGGTCACAGAATTCCTGCTTGGACAAATGAACAAGGAGATATTGTAGCTGCAGATGAAGATATCATCTACGAAAAGTTTATTGCTGCAAAATCAAAAGCAAACATTATTCTCAGTCTGATTATTTTTAACTGTATTGCCGATAATAAACTTGATGAGAAGTTTGAATTTCAAGATCTCTTGGATGTTTTACTCAAACCAAGTTTAGTAAGTAGACAGGGCTTATTGTATGCATTGTATTGTAAAACTTATATGATGAAGTTTGAAAATACAATATATGCAGAAGAAGCTAAGAAGCTTTATGATCTCTTATCAAATATCGAAGCACATACTATTGATGAAGAAGCTATTGATCAATTATTAGATATTCTGAAGGGGAGTTACGGTATCAAACAAGAGAGACAATTTTATAGCTGGGATTGGGAAGCAATTACAGGATTCAAGAACCTCAAACAACATACAGATGTATTAGATACTTGGTTTAGTAGTGGTTTACGACCATTTAGCATTCTAGGATGGCCAGAAAATACTTCTGATTTTCAAAAATATTTCCCTACGACTTTATTGGAAACGGGTGGAGATATTTTGTTCAACCGAGTGTGTAGAATGATGATGATGAGTATTGCCAATACTGGTGAATTACCATTCTCAAATGTCTACTTTCATGGGCTTATCCGTGATGAAAAAGGAGCAAAAATGAGTAAATCAAAAGGCAATGTGATCAATCCACTAGATATGATCGAAAAGTACGGTACGGATGCTCTCAGATTATCATTAGTAATCAATAATCCTGCTGGAAATGATCTCAACTTTAGCGAAACGAAAATAGATTATTGTAGTAGATTTATTACTAAATTGTGGAATGCCAGTAGATACGTGCGAATCAACTCTATTGGAGAAGGTGATGCAGAGTCTGAAGTTCACAACACAGTAAACATCGATTTGGATGTTCTCAAAGAATATATCTTTGAACATAAAGATAAGCTCAATGACTTTGATATCTGGATTCTCAATGGTTTGGATGATCTTATCGTGAATACAGAAAAGAGCTTTGAAAGTTATAACTTTACTACTCAAGTAGATGATATTGTAAAATTCACCTGGAATAACTTCTGTGATTGGTATATTGAAATTGGTAAACTTCAAAAGCATGAACTTACTGATAAGATTATGCTCTATGTAATTGGTACCTTATTGAAACTCTTACATCCTGTGGCTCCTTTTGTCACGCAAGCCTTGTATGATGATATGTGATTTGGTGCTGATTTATGTGTTTGCGATTATCCAAAAATAATCTGAATAGGAAGTATGAATACGCAGACTAAACTCTTTATCGAGCTTATTTCTGAATTTAGAAACCTCAAAGCGGAAGCGGGAATAAAATCAAATGAAAAGATTTCTGCTCTTATTAAAGCTAATACAAACATTGCAAATATGGTAAAACAATATGAAAGTATGTTCTGTAAGATAGTTACCTGTAATGAATTGATTATCCTTACCGTAAATCAAGAAATACCAGAAGATTATATGGTAAAATTGGTGTTTGATATCACTATCGGAATCAAAACAGTGACTCCAGTAGATACCAAAACTCAGATCCTCAAGCTCGAGCAAGAACTCAATCAAGAACAAAAATTTGTAGCTGACCTCCAATCCTTATTGAATTCTGAAGGATTTGTGCAATCTGCACCAGAAAATATTAGAATAGCTAAACAGACTAAACTTGATGAAGTGAAACAAAAAATCCAACAAATTGAAATAGAATTGCAAAGATTGAAATACCTCGGAACGAATTAATCTTTTTCTTAATTTAGTAAAAACCTCCTTCATGTAATCATGGAGGAGATTTTTATTCAGTTCACTTACTTGTAGCAGTAGTTCTTTCCAATCCTAATAATTGTTCATTCATTGTATTCCATAGATCTGTGAGTCGTTTATTTTGATCTTCTAAACTGACTAGTTTAGTTTTCAAATTGTTTACGCTTCGATTTTCAGATGATTTTTTAAAATTTAATCGATCTTTCTTTTCTAAGTTGGAAATAGCGACTTGCATCAAATGGATTTTACCTTGAAGAATTTTTTCTTCTCTGGCTACCAATATCATACAAGAGGAGAGCTGTTTTTTACTTTCCTTCTTGTCGAGTTTTTGTAGTTCTGCTAAATTAAAGTGTATAGCTACCTGAAGCTCAGGATTGAATACATTTAAATTTACGATCATTTCATCTACTAGTATTTGTAATTTTGCCATCTTGTTGTGTTTAATTGTTTTTTAATTTTGTTTTTTGTACAATGCACTAAGAGGAATAAGTTCTCTTAAATCATCCCAAAGCTCTTCGGCTTCCTTTTTTTGATCTTCCAGTTTTTTTAAACATATTTTTAAATTCTGCATTTCAAGGTCCTTTGAAGGATTTCTGTATTCAATTTTAGCCTTATCAGTCGCTTCTTTGAGAGCAGACTCAATAGGACAAATTTTATCGACAAGTACTACTGATTTAGCAGTAATAATTGCCATGCAGTTTTGAATTTCTTTGCAATGAATACTTCTATCTTTCTCAGTTTTTGATCTTATATCAGTGATACGTGAATCCAATTCTGCATCTATAAGTTCTTTTTTCGGTAAGCCGAGATTATTCAAGAATCTCTCGACTGAATTTTGTAGTCCTGGCATAGTCTTTTAGTTTATTTTAACTTTTTGATTCAATAAAACATTAAGCATAGTGACTCGAGAAGAGAAATTATCACTTCTTTGATCAAGTTCCATAAGTTTCTTTTGTAAATTCTTTACATACGAATTTTTAAATGGATCCTGATTTTTTGATTTAACTTCTTTTCTCAGCATCGCAAACTTCCCATATATCCGGGAACGTTTTTGTAAGATGGCAATGTTCTCTTTGATCAAAAGGGATCGTAGAAAAATAACCTCTTTTTGTTCTTCTTCAGTAATAGTTTTCAAACTTAATACTTTTTTTAATCGTGACATAGTTTTGTTGTTTTTGTTTGTTACTATATTTATTATTTTTTTTATTCTAAAACCTTTCTGCTACTGCGTAGTAAAACTGTTAAAGAACCTTCCCAAGGAAACTTGGGATTAGTATAATTATTATTTGAATTGCATTGTCAATAGGGTTTATTTAGCTTCGTAGCAGTCCCAGAAACCTACTACATCATAGTTTCCATCGATAGGTCGGATGCCAAATTTTGCCATAGGCTCATTATTTGGTTTTGCGTTGGAACAGGTATCAGGATTGGAAATTGTTGTTCCTTTAAAATAAGTTACGATACTATCATGTAAACCAATATCGCTAGAAGGAACTGTGTACACTATATTTTTATTCATTCGGCTTGCTACTTTGGGGATAATTTTGTAAGTTCCATTACTGTTTGAGGGTCTCATGTAGTTGAGTTGAGTTTTATCAAGTGTGTAGATTACAAACAGATTATCAGGTAATTCAAAAGCATATTCATCGACTACTATTCTTTTTTGAAGCATATCATCGCTTATGAATTTATTAGTAAGCTGATTTAACTTCACAAATTGTTTCACACTCTTATCAAAGCTCAGGGTGGGGGTGTATTTAAGATTCCCAAATTGTAGGGTACTCGGAATATTGGCTAGTATATTTGTTGCAGAGACTGGGGTATTGTTTGCATTCACAAAAGATTGGGTTATTCAGTCAGTTTCGTAATTACAACCTTTTGTTAGCTTCAGATAATTTTCTCCTACTCTTTTTACTTGTTGATATGCTACGCTTCCATTGGCGCATTTCATACCTTTAATAATAGAAATATTAGGAATAATCTGAATAATAGTCTTGGCATCAGCAGATTGTTGGAGGATGGTAGTACTATTGGGTTGAAATCTTTTTATAAGGCTGGGGTCACTACACAGATCAAGAAGACAAATTTTATCCAGTACTGCATAGTAATCTCCAGACTCATAAGTTCTTACCGTTGCATATTGGATATTATACATATTATCTTGTCTTTTTCAGATTATATAATAATTATTAATCCCTGGCTTGATACTATTGTTGTTGGGATCAAGTTGGAAAGCTCGAGTATTATCTACAAAATTTATAGGTTCAAACATATAGGCTCCATTAGCATCAGTTCCGAGTATATACAAATTATCAATATTTTGGCTTACTCTTCCTTGGAGGAGAAGCTTTGGAGAAACTACAGTATTAGGGATACTATTGACACTGATATTTGCAAAACCGCTCATGGTGAGGTTATCTGTATCAATATAGGTGTTTACTAAAGCATCATTTTTGAGTATCAGCGAAGCTTTATTAAACTGTTCAATATAGCCTGTAGGGTAAGATGAAGTGTTAATTTCCGTATTAATTCCTGTTAATACACTACCTGTTAGATTTTCTCCTGATGAGACGTATCCACTCAATAAATCATCAAGATCACCACTTGCATCACCAAATAAATAATCTCCAATACTTGGAATATTCCCATCATTGATTCCAGTATCATATTGTGAGGTTCCAAGAGGCGTACCCCAAGAAAGGTTAAAGATTTTGTATCCAGCTGACTTGAGTAATGCTCCGATAGAAGCACCAGTGA
>CAYVXG010000001.1:0-1656 GCA_964455295.1 uncultured Candidatus Peribacteria bacterium | reverse complement strand
CCAGCTGCTGCAACTGCCAATCCAGCAATAATTCCAATTATTATCCACATGGTAGTATTGGGTTTTTTGTTGTCTTTGTTGAGCTGACGAATATACATAGTGGGTAAAGATATAGTAAAATAATCTGAATATCATAAGCAAATATTGCATTAAGTCTCAACTAAATTATAGTTGGGTATTCTATTTTAGTGTTTGTATTATGTCTTTTCATTCCTTTAAACCTCAAGATCATTATTTCAAAAAAGCAAAGTGAGAGCAGTTTGTTGCAAGATCAATTTATAAACTAGAGGAGATTGACCAGAAGTATAACCTTTTGGATAAGTCAGTCAAAAAAGTATTGGACATCTGATGTAGTCCAGGTAGCCGATTGCAATATACTTCAAAAAAACTATCAGCAAATCCAGATTTTCTCGCTATATGACTTGACATACAAGCAGTTAAGGTAAATTTGAGGTGAGTTGTTACAGCTGTGGTAGATGCTACAGATCGTGAAGCTTGTAAAAAATTGTTTGAAGAAAACAAGGTGGAGAAATTTGATTGTATACTTTCAGATCTTGCTCCCAATACTATTGGCTTCAAAGATATAGATGCGATGAGGTGTATTGCAGTGCTTGAAGATACTCTCTGGTTATATGAGAATTATCTCACAGAAGGAGGTAAATTCGCTATGAAAATCTTTATGGGACCTTGATTTGATGAGTTTGTGAGTAATTGTAAAAAAACTCGATGAGCTACCAACATCAAGCTTATTAAACCCAAAGCATGTAGAGATTTGAGTAAAGAGATTTATATTGTGAAGTGGAGATAATATATAGATTTTTATGTTTTCTGTAAGGGGATTATCCAATTTTTGATGCAATATTACCTTTAAATTGATTTAACCATTTTGTGATTTCTTCTTCATTTTGAGTTTGTTCAGAATGAGTTTTTATAGAAAAATCACCATTTTGATACTCATTAATTAGAAGAGTTTTTGTGGTTACATCATATATTTTATCCCTTCTAAAACCTTTACCATCGTTCATAGAAGTGGAAAGTAATCCTTGTGGCACTCTGTTTCTTTGTTTAAGATCTTTAAGTTCTTCTTTTGGATTAATCCTCACTTGATTGATAGTATAATAAAAATTGAAGTCTACACTTACTCCACTATCTCGTTTGATATTTATTCCATACCCATCAATATACTCATTACTAATAATTTTATCAGCTTTGATTGGACTACCTTTCCAATATAATTTTTTAAGAACTTCAAAACCTAATAATTCCAAAGGAGTTTCAATACTTTCTTTCTCTTCCAAGGCACTTTGAAGGTCATCTTTGAGATTTGAATTATTGGGGCTAAGATTTTTGTTAGCATTTAACTCCTTGTTGTCTGGTTGATTTGGGTTTTGTTCGAAAAGTTCCTTTTCTAAGCTGATTAAGTTCATAATGTTTAATGAAAATATAAATATTATTTCATATTATAAATATTATAATGATTTAATTTAATAACGCAAGTATTTATTGATTTTTCACAATTTTATTAAAATACCCCTGTAAGTTTATTCTTAATGTTCGTTCAGATTATTTTACCTACCCCAGCTTTGTTTCTTTCGTAGAGGAGTTGTACATAATGAGTGGGAGACAAGGAGGAAGGAATTTGCTCAGATTCAAGAT